>CALJUK010000754.1 GCA_937975745.1 uncultured Planctomycetaceae bacterium
ATCCCGAGATGACGATATACTGTGGCGAGCAGATCCTGGGGTGTCAGAGGCCGTTCGGTGGGGTATTCCCCCTTGCTGTTTGTGGCACCGATGACTTGGCCCATCCTCAGCCCGCCACCGGAGACAAGGGCCGAGTATGCCTGCGGCCAGTGATCGCGACCGGCACCGGTGCTGTTCTGGCTGATACGTGGCGTCCGACCAAATTCGCCCACGACGACGATTAGAATGTTCCGGTTGAGGCCCCGCGCGTAGACGTCTTCAATCAGTGCACTGACCGCCTGGTCCATGTACGGGAGGCGAATCGCCATATACTTGCCGAAGTGTCCGGGCCGACCAGCATTGCTGATGTGATCATCCCAGTTTGTGAATTCCTGACCATTCTTGGGCGTGTCAAAATAGACATTGATGACGGCTGTTCCCGCCTCGGCCAACCGGCGTGCGAGAAGACAGCACTGTCCCCACTGATTCATTCCATAACGCTCGCGAAGCTCTGGCTTCTCCTGAGCAATGTCGAATGCGCTCGCGACTTCGGGGTTGGTCAACATCTGGAAAGCGAGGCTGCGAAATTCGTCCATGTTTCGCATTTGACCCGCAAGATCCAGATCGCGTCGCATCCGATCGAGTTGCGACAACAGCGCTCGCCGATTCTCCAGGAAGGACGCATCACGACCGGCGGCCAATTGCATCTGCGGTGGACGATACTGGCTGGCCGAGGGGTCGCCCGGTTCGAAAGGAGTGTTGTGGATTCCCAGGTACGCCGGGAGCGTCATGTAGGGCTTTTGTGGGATGGCCACGTAAGGCGGAATGGCGCGGTCTCCCAACCCGCGAATCTCGCTGGCGACATGGCCGAAGTCGGGGTGCTCGCTCTTGGATTGTGACGTCGGATCCAACTGCGCCGGCCGCTTCCCAGTGAGCACGACAATGCCACCGTCACTATGAATCCCAACGTCGTGATGCAACGACCGAATCAACGAAAATTTGTCAGCCAGCCGTGCCTGCAATGGAAAGTGTTCGCAGATCTCCATCCCGGGAACCGAAGTGCGAATCGGCCCGTAAATGCTCCTGTGGTCTAGCGGAGCATTCGGCTTGAGGTCGTACGTTTCAAGATGTGATGCCCCCCCATGCTGGTACAGCATGATGACGGAGGTTTCCGGATGCGGCTTCCGACCGGCGGCGGCCCGCTGCTGCATCATGCCAGCCAGGGGGAGCCCTCCCAAACCGAGAGCCCCCAGCTGCATCAAGCCGCGCCGGGAAAGTGATCGCTCAAGTCCGCCTTGTGGCATCAGTCGTCCCTTGGAACAACGAAGCGCTTCGCACGCTGGCTCTAGGAAATCAACTCCGGGATCGGTTTGCCGTGGTCGACGATCGGCGTGGGGCGGCCGTTAAAATCGCGGATCGTCACGCTCGACGAGTCGATTCCCAGGTGGTGGTAAATCGTCGACAGGAAGTCTCCCGGGCTACAGACCCGTTCGACAGAGTCTTCGCCCAGATTGTCTGTGGCGCCGATGAATCGTCCCGTTTCGATTCCACCGCCAGCCCAGAGATTCGAAAAAGCACGAGGCCAGTGGTCGCGGCCGGGCTGCTTCGTCCCGGCGGGAGCGCTGGCGTTGCCGGCACCCGTGCTGGGCTGGTAGTTCACCTTGGGAGTTCGCCCGAATTCACCCGAGACAACCACCAGAACGCGTTTGTCCAAACCACGTTCATAGATGTCCTCGATCAGGGCCGTCACAGCCTTGTCGTACGCGTCGGCACGGAATCGCAAGGCGTCAAAGACGTGGTGGTTCACAGCGTGATCGTCCCAGTTGTTCACGCGACCGCACAGCGGACCATGCAGACTTGTTGTCAGGACTTCCACACCCGCTTCGACGAGACGCCGGGCCATTAGCAGCTCTTGCCCCCAGGTGTTCCGGCCGTACCGGTCCCGGGTCGCGTCGTCTTCGCGGCTGAGGTCGAACGCTTCTTTCGTCTGGGGATTCGTCAGGAGCGTCATCGCCTGGGTTTCGAACTCGTCCAGGGCTGCCAACTCCCCCTCCCGGTCGATGGCGCGCTGCAACGTGTCGAGACTCTGCCGCAATGAGACTCGGCGGTCGAGGCGGTTGACCTCACCTGCGTTTGCAAGGCCGATGTTGGGGACCACGAAGTTTGGAGCGTTGGGATCGCCGGACACCGCAAACGGTGCGTAGGCGTCTCCGAGATATGCCGGGCCCGCGTATCCGCCCGGCG
>CALJUK010000755.1 GCA_937975745.1 uncultured Planctomycetaceae bacterium
TCTGGGGCGCAGTCCTGGCCTCCACATTGACCACACTGGCCGTGTTTGTGCCGGTGATTCTTGTGAAAGGTCAGGCCGGCCAGTTGTTCCGCGACATATCGATCGCGATCAGTTGTGCCGTTGGTCTGTCGCTGATCGTCTCCATCACGGTCATTCCGACGGCGGCCCGCCGGCTGCTCGGTCGCCGCGGAAAGAACCACGACATCTCGACCAGCCAATCGACTCTCTTTGGACTCGCCCCGTTGGCTCAAGGGGCCATCAATCGATTCTCCGACGCCATGAGTGTCTTGCTGACGATCCGGGGAAGTATCGTGCTGCGGTTACTGGTCGTCGCGTTCTTCGTCTGCGGCTCGGTCTGGGGGGCATATGCCCTGGCCCCTGATACAGAATACCTCCCTCAGGGAAATCGCAATCTAGTCATTGCCATTTTGATTCCGCCGCCGGGATACAACATCGATCATATGATCGAAATTGGCAAACGGGTCGAGTCTCGAATGGCGACGTACTGGGAATCTCTTCCCGGATCGCCGGAAGCGAAGCAACTCAAAGGCCCTCGAATCGACAATTTCTTCTTCGTGGCCCGCGGTCGGATGCTCTTTATGGGGGCACGGTCGGTCGACCCGCTGCGTGCGGCAGAACTGGTCCCAGTCATGCAGCAGGCCGCCAGCGGAATTCCCGGCGTCATCGCCATCGCGCAGCAGTCGAGCCTGTTAGCGACGGCATTGACCGGGGGTCGGACGAGTGATGCTGAGATCACTGGTCCCGACCTGGAAAAGCTCGGTCTCGTTGGCCAGCAGGTCTGGGGACTCTGCATGAAAGAGTGCCCGATGGACAAGGGAAATCAACTGCGCCCGATCCCGAGTCTGGATCTCTCCAGCCCGGAGTTGCACGTCACGCCCAAGCTCGCCAAGGCCGCCGAACTGGGAGTCACGGCGACCGACCTGGGATACGCCATCGATGCACTGGTCGACGGTGCGTTTTCTGGAGACTACTGGCATGAAGGTAACAAGATCGACCTGGTGATCTACGGCGCCGATGATTACGTCCGGAACTCGCAGGATCTGGCGTCCCTCCCGATTGCCACACCGACCGGCAAAGTTGTCACCGTCTCGGCATTAGCCGATGTCGACCTGGCCAGCGGGCCCGAGCAGGTGAACCACAGCGAACGACAGCGGACGATTACCATCTCCCTGGTACCAGCCCCGAATATCGCGTTAGAGTCGGCCATGCGCACAATCAACGACAAGATTCGGCTTCCGATGCTGGAGATACCGGAGCTCAAAAGTGGCCTGTACCAGATTCGTCTGGCTGGAACGGCAGACAAACTCGACGAAACTCGGATGGATCTGCAGTGGAACCTCGTTCTGGCATTCGTCATCACCTACCTGCTGATGGCGGCCTTGTTCGAGTCGTTCTTCTTCCCAGTGGTGATCATGACCAGCGTGCTGCTGGCGTTGGTCGGAGGATTTGACGAGCTGGAGATTCTGAACGTCTTCACGATACAGGCGCTCGACATGCTGACGATAAAGGGCTTCGTAATTCTGAAT
>CALJUK010000756.1 GCA_937975745.1 uncultured Planctomycetaceae bacterium
AGTGGCTGCACACCCGAAAAAGTGAGAGAGGAACCGCAAAACGTCGGATGAAGTTTACCTTCGATGACAGCCTGGCGAATCGACCGGTGGATGTCGGCAACCGGGATGTCCTCTGTTTCGAGGTAGGACTCCATCGCAGAATCGTCCAGCAATGCAACTGTTTCCAGCAGTTTTTTCCGCCAGGTCAGGGCTCTCTCGCGATGCTCTTCCTGTACTTCGCCTTCCTGAATACTGGCCCCTAGACTTTCGGGATCAAAAGTCAGCGACTTCATCGCCACCAAGTCGATGATTCCCTGGTAATGCCCGGGGCTCGGTGCGGCACCGGCCCCGATCGGAATCTGCATCGCGACCGGATTGGCTCCCAAACGGGTGCGAAGCTCTTCGAAGACACGCTCGAAACTGGCTCCGATGCGGTCCATCTTATTGATGAAGCAGATGCGGGGCACGTTGTACTTGTCGGCCTGCCGCCAGACGGTTTCGCTTTGCGCTTCGACACCCTCCATCGCACTAAACACGACGACCGCACCATCGAGCACACGCAGACTTCGTTCGACCTCAGCAGTGAAGTCGACGTGTCCCGGCGTATCGATAATGTTGATCGTGACGTCCTTCCAACGGCAAGTGATGGCCGCCGAATAAATCGTGATCCCGCGTTTCGCCTCATCAGGATCAAAGTCCGTGATCGTCGTCCCGTCGTCGACACTCCCCATCCGATGAGAGGTGCCGGTGTAGTAGAGGACGCGCTCGGTTGTCGTCGTCTTGCCGGCATCGATATGCGCGACAATGCCGATATTGCGAATCTTGTCTAACGAAAGAGCCATGGATCGCTTCGGAGCCTCCGAGCCAGGTAAGGATGCGGTCTCAGGACAGACTGCCGCCATTCAAGACGAAGCCGTCCGCTCGATGCCGGTTGGATCGGTACGAAAAAAAACGACGCAGAGCACACCGAGCACGCTGCTCGTATGTCTTGCGTCGTATGAATAACACCGTCCGCCCGAACTGCCAAGGACCGTCCGACGCCGACTGGTGTCGTGTGTGAGGCTGTTGTCGGCCGAAAACTCTGTTCGGCCTGCAGGTCAGCGCTGTCTTATCGACGGCCCGATGCAAAGTGGGCAAACGCCTTGTTCGCGTCGGCCATTCGGTGAACATTGTCGCGAGTTGTCATGGCGACACCTTCCCGCCGAAACGCAGCGATGAACTCGTCAGCCATGCGAACGTCGACCGGACGACCCTTCTTGCCACGAATGGCCTGCAGCAGCCATCGGATCGACAAGGTCAACTGCCGCTTGGAACCGACCGGTGTGGGGACCTGATAGGTCGCACCACCGACTCGCTTCGAGCGAACTTCGACGTACGGCTTGACGTGGTCGACTGCCACCGTGAAGACCTCTGCCGGATTCTCGTCCGGAAGCCGCTTCTGGATGATGTCCATCGCCGAGTAGAACATCTTCTGGGCGACCGACTTCTTGCCATCCAGCATCAGGCAGTTGACGAACTTCGAGATCAGCTTCGAGTTATACCGCGGGTCGGGTTGGAGCTGATCCTGGCTGGCCGTAAAACGCTTCGACATCGAACGGACTCTCTGGACTGCGGAATGTGTTTCTGACTGTTTAAACGAAGGTCGCGTGAACGAAAGTCGTGTGGGCCAAAACCCGCTGGCCTATTGGCCATCAAGCAACTGGCCCGATCTCAAGCGGCCTTACTTGGGCTGCTTGGCACCATACCGACTGCGGGCCTGGCGGCGACCATTGACACCCAGGGTGTCCAGAACGCCGCGGATAATCTTGTAGCGGACACCAGGAAGGTCGCGAACACGACCACCACGCACCAGCACGATGGAGTGCTCTTGCAGGTTGTGGCCTTCACCCGGGATATAGGCCGTCACTTCTTTTCCATTCGAGAGGCGGACACGGGCCACCTTTCGCAGAGCGGAGTTCGGCTTTTTCGGAGTGACGGTCTTCACCTGCAAACAGACACCCCGCTTCTGCGGACACCCTTCCAACAAAGGAGTCTTGCTCTTGGGGGACTGCTGCTTGCGGGGCTTGCGAACCAATTGATTGATTGTCGGCATGGACCGTTTCCGAAACGAATAGACGACTACTTAAAAGCCGTACCGGGACGGCTTCGACCTGAAGCAACTTCTGAACGCAAAACAGTTTCCGAAATACTGCCAATCTGCGACGCAGCCGTCAGCATCTCGGTTGCGACGGCCCCATCAAGGTCCGTCAATCTAGGAACTGTGCAATCTACCCGCCTGGGATGCAGTCGTCAAGCAACCGCGACGGAACCCAAGCAGCATTCAGTTCTTTCTCAATCAGACTCTCCAAGGACCGGGCAGACTCTCCAAGGACCGGGCAGACTCTCCAAGGACCGGGGCGGGCTTCGCCATGCGATGGCCCGTCCTAATCCCATCAACTCGACCTACTCGCCCGAGGGCGATTCCGCAACGTTCCCTGCGGAACCGGCACTCTGATGAGAATCGGCGGCCCCGGACAATGCTTCCTGGCCTTCGCTCAACAGATCCATCCGAGCCGCAAGAATTCGTTCTTTTTCGGCACGAAGCTCTTCGAGGGCTTCCGGGCGAATCCGGACTTCCGCGTCGATGTGCGACTTGAAACCCGTTCCCGCTGGAATCAGATGCCCCAAAATCACGTTTTCCTTCAGGCCGACCAGGTTGTCGACGCGACCGGCAAGCGCCGCTTCGGTCAGGACCTTGGTCGTCTCCTGGAAATAAAGCTCTCGCTTTGGACGGCGGCCTTGGTGATCCCGAGCAATTGCGTGCTACCGGTGGATGGTTTCGGCTGAGTGTACGACGCTGGCGTTTGACCGGCCGCTTCGACTTCGGCATTGACGTCATCGACAGTTGCCTTCGGAACGACGTCCCCTTCCGTCCATTCGGTATCACCCCCGTCGGTAATCTTGACGCATTGCATCAAGAGTTCGTTGATCCGTCGGAATTCGAACTTGTCGATGACAATGCCCGGCAGCAGGTTGGTATCGCCGACATCGTCAACACGCAGTTTACGGAGCATCTGCGAAATCACGATTTCGATGTGCTTGTCGTCGATCTCGACGCGCTGCGAACGATACACGTTCTGGATCTCATGCAGCAGATACTGTTGCACGGCTTCGCCACCACTGACACGGAGAATGTCGTGGGGAACAAGCGGACCACGCACCAGCGCGTCTCCTGCCCGCACCCGGTCGCTGGCGTGAACCAGCAATGCCTTACCGTGCGGAATGACGTGCTCGATCTCCGTTCCCTCGTCACCACGAACCAGAATGATTCGCTTTCCGCGTTTCTTCTCCGCGACTAGTTCGATCTCGCCGTCGATTTCGGCGATCACGGCCGGGTCTTTCGGCTTGCGAGCCTCGAACAGTTCGGTCACACGGGGAAGACCACCTGTGATGTCCTGCGTTCCGGTCGCTTCGCGGGGGTTCTTGGCAAGGACGGTACCGGCGGCAATCTGCTGGCCCGACTGTACCTCAATACTGGCCCGTTCCGGCAGATAGTAGAAGTCAAGAATCTTACCCGTACCATCTTCCAGGATAATCTGCGGGTGCAGTTCCCCTTTATGCTCGATGATTGTCCGCCGCATGTGACCACTGGGGTCTTTGTCGGTGCGGACGGTTCTGCCCTCGATGCAGTCGTCGAAGCGGACCTTACCGCCAACTTCGGCGAGAATCGGTACCGAGTGGGGGTCCCACTGGCAGAGGACTTCCCCTTCTTTGACTTCCTGGTCTTCCTGCACAAGCAGGGTGGCGCCGTTGGGAACAACGTACTTCTCGAGTTCGCGTTCTTTCGGGTCGATGATGATGATTTCGCCATTCCGGGTGAGGACGACGCTCTTCCCTTCGGAGTTGACCACGCTCCGGATTCGGGCAAAACGGACTCGGCCCGCCTTGCGAGTCTGAATCTCGTTTTCCTCGACCTCACGCGAGGCGGTTCCTCCGATGTGGAACGTCCGCATCGTCAGCTGCGTTCCCGGTTCACCGATGCTCTGAGCGGCAATGATTCCAACGGCGAGACCCTCTTCAACCAGCGAACCGGTTGACAAGTCCATTCCGTAACACAGGCGACAGAGTCCCAGCGGCGCTTCGCACGTCATCGGGCTACGGACCTGAATCTTTTCGAGGCCCAGGTCTTCGATCTTACGGGCAATCTCGACAGTAATCAGTTCGTTTTCACGAACAATGACTTCGTCGGTAATCGGATTGACGATGTTGGTCCGGCTGACGCGACCACGAATGGCGTCCGCCAGACTGACTTCCACCTTTTCGCCGCGGTACACAACACCGCGGGTCATGCCCTTGGTCGTACCACAGTCCATCGTGTTGACGACCATGTTCTGGCAGACGTCCGCCAGTTTGCGCGTCAGGTAACCGCTGTCGGCCGTCTTGAGTGCCGTGTCGGCCAAACCCTTACGAGCACCGTGTGTCGAGCTGAAGTACTCGAGCACCGTCAAGCCCTCACGGAAGTTCGCCTTGATCGGCGTTTCGATAATCTCGCCACTCGGCTTGGCCATCAAACCACGCATACCACCGAGCTGACGCATCTGCTCGACACCACCACGAGCACCCGAGTTGGCCATCAGGAAGATCGGGTTGACGTACTTGCCGTCCTCGCGTTCGTCGTTTTCGACGGCATGCATCATGCTCTTGGTGATCTGCTCGCGAGCGTGAGTCCAGGTATCAAGCACCTGGTTGTACCGTTCCTGGTTGGTAATAATTCCGCGTTCGTACAGCTTCTGCTGCTTGAGGACGGTATTTTCCGCCTCCCCAATCACTTTTTCTTTGTTGGGAGCGGTCACCAGGTCCGACGTCGCAAAGGAAAGCCCGCTGGCCGTCGATTCGTGGAAACCGAGTTGCTTCATCGAATCCAGCAGACGGATCGTATGTCGACGGCCGAGTTCGATGTAGCAGTCGGAAATGACGTTGGCCAGATCCTTGCTCTTCATCGTAATGTTGTAGAACGACATGCCCAGCGGAAGCATGTCGTTGAACATGATCCGGCCGACAGTCGTTTCGATCAGCCCGCCGGCCTTATAGGTTTCGGCACCGTCCCCCTTTACGCGGCGATCGCGCGGGAGACGCACCTTGACGATCGTATGGCGGGTCACTTTGCCTGCGGCCAAGGCCCGGTGGACTTCGGCCACTGAGGCGAAGGCCATTCCTTCACCCTGCCGACCCACCTTGCGGATCGTCAGGTAGTAGCAACCCATCACGATGTCCTGCGATGCCGAGATAATCGGATCGCCGTTTCCGGGGCTGAAGATGTTGTTGGTCGACATCATCAACGTGGTGGCTTCCACCTGGGCTTCGATCGACAACGGCAGGTGGACAGCCATTTGGTCGCCGTCAAAGTCGGCGTTAAAGCAGCGGCAGACCAGCGGGTGAACACGGACCGCGCTGACTTCCACGAGAACTGGCGCGACTGCCCGACTTCGCCTGCGGTGCAACATGGGAAGCCG
>CALJUK010000757.1 GCA_937975745.1 uncultured Planctomycetaceae bacterium
ACACAAAGCCCTCGACAGGGCACAGGGCGAATCCTAGCAGCGAACCGGAGAATCTCCAACGCCGTCTCTCGGCCGTGTTGACACCCCCCAAAACGGGTGTCGCGAGGCCAACGAGTCAGGTGTAACTGACGTATTAATAGCAGAAGCGGTGTGGTGAAAAGCCGCAAGGAAACAAACGCTCGCTGAGTGGTTGGTAACGCTTTCGAAGTGGGATTGGAAGCTCACTCAGTGGGCCAACTGTATGACGTGGAGGAGTTTCCGTGAGACGTTCATTGATGACTCGGAGGCAGCGGAGGCCATCTTCGTTTGGAAGCCTGTCGCGAGAGTTGGAAGATATGATGGAGCGGTTCTTCGGTGACGGCGTGCTCAGCCTGCCCGAAGCCGCGAGCTTCATGCCCAGCGCGAATGTGGCCGAGTCCAACGACCAGTTGGAGGTCACCGTCGACATTCCGGGGATGAAACCGGAAGACATCGACATTCAGGTCGATGACGGGCGCCTGTTCGTCTCCGGAAAGCGCGAGGCAGAGAAGGAGGAGAAAGACAAACGCTATCATCGCGTTGAGCGGAGCTATGGCGAGTTCCGCCGAGTGATTCCTCTGGCATGTGCCGTTGATCGGGAGAACGTCTCTGCCAACTACAAAGACGGCGTGCTGACGATCGTTCTTCCCAAGACGGCCGAAGTCCAATCCAAGAAAATCATCGTTTCGACGTGATGTTCGCATCTGCTTTCTCTCAGACGCAGTCCTTCGAGGCCCCGCGGTTGATCGGTCAGCAGTGGGGCCTTTGTTAATGAACCGCGAGTGACAACTGAACACGTCGGTGTTTAGAATGGGTTGTGTTGACCTCAGCCGCATCCTGCAGTCATCCCGAGCCAGATATGAATGTTCTTAGGAAACTGATCACACGCTATCCCTATCGGGGGTTGTTTGGTTGGGCAACGATTTGCGTCTGGGGCTTTCTGGCGTCGGAGATCCTCTGGCATCTCTCGCGGTTGGTCCGCCGATACGACCTGCTGGAGATTCCGCTCGCCGTCCCTTATGCGCCGATAGCGTTCCTGATTGACCCGCACGATGCCTTGATGAATCACGAATCGATCTTCTTCATTGCGCTGGCCAACTGGTTTGCAATCTTTGTCGTCGGAGCGATCGTCTCTCTGCGGAGAGCCAGCGCAGCCGTCGTGGGGACCGCGATGTTGTGCCTTCTGTTGGCATGCTCGTTGGGGCGGGCGGCCGAGTACTGGATCATCCATCCCCCAGGTCCCATGCCGTGATGCGCCTGCCACCGGTTGCACTGGACTTCCCCACGATTTTCGGACAGTGACGGGCTAACCTACCCCAGGACTCCGTACACGTCGCCCGATGCGTCCTTTTTGAAGTCCTCGTACGGGGCGGCCAGTCAGTGACCTCGCCCCCTGAACAACGCTTGGCGAAGATCAGTAGCACGGCCCCGACATTCAGCGCCGCCCTGCGCGGCTATCGCCAAGCCCAAGCTGCGGGTGACGGGGCGATTGCCGACGGCATCCTGGCCTTGCTGGCTGGTCAGCCCAATGTGGCGGCCGCGGCCAAACGATCATGCGGCGCGAAAGGCGATATTGATCACTTCGGCGCGCAGAGTTTCTTACAAGGCGTCTTGATTGTGCTTCGGGATTCCGGACATCCGGGCTTGATGTTGGTCTTGGATGAAGTCGAAACGATCCAGCGGGCTCTGAGCGATGTTCGCGGTTTCGTGTGCATTGCGAATCGAGTGACGCTGGCAGCGTTGCAAAAGTGCGGAAGATGCAATGCTCAGCTCACGATGGCTTCAAGACGCACTTGAGCGAATGAAGTCCGGCCGCTTCTTGGCACATGGGTACGGTGTCCGATTTCCGCTCGTGGATTACACTGAAAGGCCTGATTTATTCTTGAAATGAGCCGGAACAACCGTTCTGATGGAGGAGTCCACATGTCTCCAAACGTCCAGGTTGTTCATGGCTGTCCTTCGCTACACGTTCCAGACGCTGTCGCAGTGCTTTCGCTCGGTTTGCTTTCGTCCCATTCCGCGCCGTCGGTCAATGCCTCCGGCTGGCAGAGTGAGCGAAGTCCAACTTCTTGAGGACCGTACGCTCCTCTCCGGCGACACGCTGGTGGAACTGCATCAATTCACAGCGAACTCGGTGCAACCGGTCGTTGTCGGAGAGACGATGTTCTTCGCCGACGGCGGACAACTGTGGAAGTCCGATGGAACACCAAACGGGACAACGCTCGTTCACGAATTCAGTTCGATCGATCCATTTACTCTGACCGCATTTGATGGTGCCGTCTACTTTTCGGCAAACGATCTCGAATTCGGTCAGGAACTCTGGCGAAGCGACGGCACGGCAGAGGGAACATCGCTTCTGAAGGACATCTACACCGGCAGCCAGTTCTCGCTCCCGAACTCATCCCGTCCCAGCGACTTCGTCGTTAGCGGCTCATCGCGCTACTTTCTTGCAGCGAACGATGCCCAAAGCCGCGATCTCTGGGCGAGCGATGGAACGACGGAGGGAACACATCGCATTCTTGACGTCCCAACCAATGCACCGAGCCTACTAACTGACGTAAACGGGACGCTGTTCTTTAACTACCAGTTTTTTGGCTCCCAGATGAGCATTCCAGCAGGGCTTTATCGATCCGATGGAACTGTCGAGGGAACCACACTCGTTACCCAGTTCGGGCTTGGTGCGTTTTCCTGGCCGAGGGATATCCAGACATTTGAAGGGGACGTGTATCTGAGAGACTCAAATGGAACGGTCAGCATCATCGACAACTTGGGCCTCAACCGGCAACTGCGTGGCTACTACTCTGATGTTACTCCAGGCGCCATCGGCGTACTGCTCTACGGCACGGAGACGTTCCTTGGAACGAATCAGCTGTGGTTCTACGACGGAGATGGTGATACGCCAGTTCCGCTCTCCGAAGTCAATCTGCCCTCCCGAACAACGACAATCAACGACCGATTCTTCTTCGTTGCCGCCGCCGATGGTACGGGGATCGTGAATGCGGAACTCTGGACCAGCGACGGTACCGTCGACGGAACGCACCTTGTCGAGGACTTGAATCCCGATCGTGGTACATTCGACTCCGCCGCAAACCCCTGGTTCTTCCCCTTTGACGGTGACGTTGTTTTCCTGGCAGATGACGGAACCAACGGCTACGAACTCTGGCGTTCCGACGGTACGCCTGAAGGGACTGATTTGTTTGTCGATGTCAATCCGGGTACATGATCAGGCTTCCCCTACGGACAAATTGAAGACCCACACTTCACCGATTTTAACAGAAACCTCGCATTCGTGGCTTTCCGGCCCGAAGGCGGGCGTGCCCTCTATCTCCTCGGCGATCCACCCGCATCGGATCACGAGACCGTCGTCGTCTCCAACACTGACGACTGCGGCGTGGGATCCCTGCGGTCGGACATCGAACAGGCCAACGCGTCCGCAACGACGAACCGCATCGATTTCAACATTCCCTGTTCCGGTGTCCACACCATTTCTCTGCAATCCGAACTCCCCACGATTACCGCAGCCGTCGAAATCGACGGCTGGTCGCAACCCGGGTTTGCAGGGATGCCTTTAATCGAACTTGACGGCAGTGCCACGACAGGGGCCAACGGCCTGCATGTGACGTCCGGCGGCAGTGTCATCCAAGGGCTCGTGATTAATCGATTCGATGACTGGGCCATTCTGCTCCAAGACGGCGATGCGAATCGAGTTTCTGGGAACTTCATTGGCACGAATGCCGCTGGGACGGCCACTCTGAACAATTCCAAGTCCGGCATCATGGTCCAGTTGGGATCGTCGCTGAACATCATTGGCACGGACAGCGACGGTGTGAATGATGCCTGGGAACGCAATCTGATTAGCGGGAATGACTTCGATGGGATTGCGATCCAAGGAAACGGGACCAGCGGGAATGTCGTGGCCGGCAACCTCATTGGCACCAATCTGGCCGGAACGGACGCGTTGGGAGGAAACCATTTCGGTGTTCTCATCGGCGATGGTGCCACCGGAACGCGTGTCGGCACGAGTGGTGACGGCGTCCGAGACGAGGCCGAGCGACATGTAATCTCCGGAAATTCGTGGCATGAGGGCGTAGCGGACGGAGACACGAGCTGTCCGGAATGTGAC
>CALJUK010000758.1 GCA_937975745.1 uncultured Planctomycetaceae bacterium
GTCCCCTTTGCCGATTTCGAACTGCGATGCGAGGTCAATCTGGCCGCCGGTGGGAACAGCGGCATCTTCCTGCGGACAACAGCCGACCCGAAGGATCCCACGAAAGATTGCTACGAGTTGAACATCAGCGATACCCATCCCGAATACAAGTCGGCCAGTCTTGTCGGGCGGGCTCAACCGAGCCATCCGGTCCAACTCGACGATGGTTGGCATTCGTACCATATTCGCTGTGTCGGGCCGCAAATCACTGTGACAGTCGACGGCGAACAACTGCTCGACTTCACTGATGAGTCCGACAACAAACATCTGGTCGGTCTGATCGGCCTGCAAATGAACGTCGGTGAAGTCTCATTCCGCAACATCACACTGCGACCATTGTCGATGGAGTCGCTCTTTGACGGCAACGTGGCCAACAACGAAAACATCATCTCCGGCTGGCATGTGGTTCCCGGCTCGAAGAGCGAGTTTGTCGTCGACGAGCAGGGGATCCACGTCACCAACGGGCGTGGATTTCTCGAATCGGACAAGACCTACGACGATTTCGTCTTCCAGGCCGCCTCGATCACGCACGGCCAGGACCTCAACAGCGGCTACTTCTTTCGGACAATCACCGGTCCCGCGGACGCCCCCGACAACGGGTATGAAGTGCAGATCCACAATGGAATCGAGAATGGCAACCCCGACCAGCCCAGCAACTGGGGGACCGGGGCCATCTTCCGCCGCATTCCTGCCCGGCGTGTGGTTTCGGAGGACAATGAATGGACGACGACAACGCTGGTCGCAGCTGGCCCGAAAATCGCTGTCTGGGTCGAAGGCTACCCCGTCGTCGCCTGGACAGACGAGCGAACCCCCGACGAGAATCCCCGCCGTGGACTGCGGACCGAAGCTGGCCATTTCAGCCTGCAGGGTCATGACCCGACGACCGATCTGCACTTCCGCGACCTGAAGGTCGCCCCGCTTCCCAAGCAGTAATGCGACGTCGCTCAGATGCAATGGGCCGCGGAGTCGAGCAGTTCCCGAAGCAGGGGATAACAACCGAGTTTCGGAAAAACGACATCCGCACCCGAGACTGTCAGTTGGGTGACGGCTTGCGGATCGGATCGATTCGTTAACGCAACCACTCGCGCCTCGGGGCTGGCAGCGCGGCTGCGAGCGATTCGCGCGGCTGCCTCACGCGTCAGCGGGTCGACATCCTCAATGATCAGCGTCACATCGCACTGTCGCTTCTGATTGTCGATGGCAGGGGAGAATACTCCCCCGGACTCCGCGCCCGCCTCCTGACAGACTTGATGCAGAAACCGGCGGAAGGCCGAATCGGGAGAGTGGATGCAGACCGAAATTGATTTCTGGACCGCGTCCCCGCCCGCCTCAGCGTCCGTGCGATGGCGACGTCCCATCTCCAGCCCGCCGGCCTCAAACAAGACGGCCTCATCGGACGAAGCCGTTAACGGCAGGGGTGAACTCTCCTGACGAATGACTGACAGTTCGCGGACCAGTCGCGTGCGGAAGTTGGCCTCTGGGACACGAACCGAGACCGGCCAGATCGGCCGTGTCCGACCCGCAGACTGACACCAGGTCGAGAAGGCAACAATCCAGCGGGCAAATGGCCAGCATCCCAGCACACGTTCCACATCAGCGGCCTTAATCTCGTCAGGCGTCAGTTGGCAGACGATAACCAGTTCGGGCGCACATTGACACGCGAACTCTCCAGATCGTTCACGCGAACGACCTGCGGACGAAGTCGGACCGTGCATTGCCAGACAGTCGGCGACCGAGCCGACAAAGCGAATATTGAACTCCTGCAAGTCGGTCGTCACCGCACCGCGGACCGTCCGCATCAGGGGTGACTCGAGCGGACCGATGACCATTGCCGTCGGTTGTGACAAGACCGGCACTCCGTTTCCGTCCGTCCATTCAAACCATTCGGAGGTTTGCGAACCGGGTCCTGACAAAACTCAGAATGTCGCGGACCGATACGATGCCGATGGGCTTGCGTTCCTGATCGACAATCGGAAGGTGCCGGTATCCGCCGACGTCCATCGCGTGGAGGGCATAGGCGATCGAGTCGTGTCGTTCGAGGACCACCGGGTCGGCTGTCGTGAACTCGCCGACCGGCCGTTGGAGCGTTGCGAGATCTGCCGAGATCTTCATCAACACATCCCGTTCGGTGAAGATGCCGAATTGTCCGCCGTCCATATTGACCAGCACGCAGCCGATGCGACGTTCAGTCAGCAGATTAATCGCCTCTTTGACCGGCATCGAAGCGGAAATCGACTCCGGGGCGGTCGTCGCAATGGCCGAGACGGGCTGCCCCGTAATGGCCTGCTCCAACTCCCCCATACCGTGCTGATCGCTGGCCAGAGACTGACCGCACCCATCGCACTGGTCGACTCCGTTGATGTTGTCATAGCCGCAGGCGGGACAGATCATGCTCGGGTCTCCAGTCCTGTCAGATTCTGCGAACGGTACTCTGCGCTGGTCCGTGGCCCTCTTACTTCACCGTCCAGGTGTCGCCGGTATTAAACAGTTCGTCGAGGTCGCCCGTCGCCTTGGCCCGGGCGTCTTCGATTTGATGCTGCACCATTGTTTCATATGTTGGACGAGAAACATCACGGACGACCCCCATGACTTCCGGGAAGTCCGGATGCTTCATCCGGGCCAGCATGAAGGCCAGGCTTGGCGAGCTGGCTTTCTCGTCGTGGAACAGCAAATCGTCTTCGCTGATTCCATTTCCCAACTGGACCACTTCCGGCCGATTGGCCTCGTTGACACGAATCCCCTTGTCACGCTTCGCGCCGAAGACGAGCGGTTTGCCATGCTCCAGGTAGACGACGTTTTCTTCCTTCTCTCCCTTCTTGGTGGCATAGTTGAAGGCACCGGTGTTGAAGACGTTACAGTCCTGGTACACCTCAACGAAGGCCGTCCCCTCGTGATGAGCGGCCCGTTCGAGGACGGCGACCAAGTGCTGGATATCGACATCGACCGCGCGGGCGACGAATGTGGCTTCGGAAGCAATCGCCACACTCAGCGGGCTGAGAGGATAGTCGACCGAGCCGTACGGCGAACTCTTCGTCCGGACACCCAACGGGCTGGTAGGCGAGTATTGCCCCTTTGTCAGGCCATAGATCTCATTGTTGAACAGAATAATCTTGAGACCGATGTTTCGGCGGAGCGCGTGCATCAGGTGGTTGCCGCCAATCGACAGCGCGTCACCATCGCCAGTAATAACCCACACCTGCAAATCGGGATTGCTGACCTTCACGCCGGTCGCGATTGCCGGGGCACGTCCATGAATCCCGTGAAAACCGTACGTATCGACGTAATACGGGAAGCGACTGGAACACCCGATTCCGGACACGAAGACGAACTTCTCGCGGGGGAGTCCCAGGGTCGGAAGAACCTTCTTCATCTGCGCCAGGATCGAGTAGTCGCCACATCGGGGACACCAACGAATCTCCTGGTCGCTTGCAAAATCCTTCGCCGAAAGAACTGGTAGCTCGGTCGTCATTGTATTCTCGTCTGTCTTGACTATAGGTGACTGAGATCGTGACCCGAAATCGGTTGTCCGTCGTGCGGTCTCATCAGCACCTGGGCCGCGTCGACGGAGGTTTCGGACAATTGAGTGATTCCTTCTGGATGGACTCCGGTTTGGCGGCGAACAGGCGACGCCATGCTTACCTGGACGAACGGGTTGACGGGGCTAGTTTGCATTAAATTAACCGCTCACGACACGTCCCGAACCCGTCCGCTCGAGTTTGACGCAAGGCTACTCGGCCAGCACCCGATCGATCTGCTCGATCAATTCCGACACCAGGAACGGCTTTCCTTTGATCTTGTTGTAGGCTTTCGCATCCACCAGGAACTCGGATCGCAACAGCAGCCGGAGCTGTCCGGTGTTGAGTTCGGGGACCAGAACCTTTTTGTATCTCTGGAGCAGAGCGCCCAGGTTCTTCGGGAACGGATTCAAGTACCGCAGGTGGGCGTGAGCAACCGACTTTCCCGCGGCCGTACAGTTGCGGACAGCTGTCCGGACGGCACCGTAGGTCCCGCCCCAACTGACCACCAGCAGGTCACCCGATTCTGGTCCATCGACATCCTGTTCCGGGATGAAGTCGGCCACTCGTTTCACTTTGTTGACGCG
>CALJUK010000759.1 GCA_937975745.1 uncultured Planctomycetaceae bacterium
GCATGAGCAAGACGTTAAAGAGCTGGACGGCTTCTATCCTGAAACTGTTTTCTTCGTGACATCATTTGGCCCTCTGTTGAAGTCGCGCTTCAAGTTCCTTCAATATGGCGAGTCCGGATCGTGGGTGTCGGAGATCTTCCCGAATCTTTCGCAGCATGTCGATGACATGGCGTTTCTGCATTCCTGCTACACCGACAGTAACAACCACAGCCCGGCGCTGTTCATGATGAATTCGGGCGCGCCCCGGATGGGGTTCCCCTGTGTGGGGGCCTGGGTGACGTACGGACTGGGTTCCGAAAGTCAGGACCTGCCGGCCTTTGTTACCATGTCCGACCCACTTGGGCGGGGGCTTCCCAAGGGGTACGCTCAAAACTGGGGTGCCGGTTTTCTGCCAAGCATTTACCAGGGAACATGGCTGAAGCCGACGGGCGAACCAATCGACAACCTGCATCGACCGGCCGCCATGACTGCAGCCGAACAGCGTCGCCAGTTGGATTTGCTGTCGAAGTTGAATCGACAGGCCGAACCGGGAACCGGTGATGAAGCAGAGTGGGACGCCCGCATCGAAAGTTTCGAACTGGCTTATCGGATGCAGACAGCAGCGCCCGAAACATTAGACGTCGAACGAGAGCCGAAGCATATTCAAAAACTGTATGGGCTGGATGACAATCGCTGCACACACTTTGCCCGCCAGTGTCTCATCGCTCGTCGAATGGTCGAACGCGGTGTTCGCTTCGTGCAGATTTACAGTGGCGGAATGGAGAATTCACTCAGCTGGGACGGCCACAGTGACATCGTGAAGAACCACGGCGGTTTCGCAGCCGAGACGGACCAGCCCATCGCAGCACTTCTGGCGGACCTTAAGCAACGCGGTCTGTTGGACTCGACACTTGTGATCTGGGGTGGCGAGTTCGGACGGCTTCCGATCGTCCAAAAGGGGGGAACCGGGCGAGATCACAATCCGCACGCCTGTACCTTCTGGATGGCCGGCGGCGGTGCCAAAGGAGGCGTGCATCACGGGGCCACCGACGATGTCGGCTTTAAGGCGGTTCACGATCGTGTCAGTGTGCACGATCTGCATGCGACGATTTTGCATTTGCTGGGCCTGGATCACGAGCGATTGACGTTCCGACTGAATGGCCGCGACTTCCGCCTGACCGATGTCGCCGGCAATGTGGTGCACCCCATCATTTCATGAAGTCGGACGACCTGCTTCCAATTTTCCGGTGAAGCTCTATCGCGGAATGTCGGCCTTTGCATTGGACATCCCAATGGGTCTATAATAACCGCTTCGGTGTCTTACCCGCCGTTGATCCTGCCTGTAGTGTTCACCAATCAAACACACTTCCAATTCCAAGCGAAACGCGATGGAGAACTGATGATGAGTGTAGAGCGTTCCCCAAAGTCAGAGCCGACACCCGATCCTGGTCGCCGCGATTTCTTGAAGTCCTCGGCGCTGGCGGCTGCTGGCGGAAGGGGTCTTGATTCGGCTCTTACCCGTTCGGTGTATGCTGCTGGCGTCGAACCGATTCGGGAGGGAGTGGTCGGTTGCGGTGGCCGGGGAACAGGTGCCGCCGTGCAAACGCTGCGGGCCGATCCCAACACCAAGCTGGTGGCGATGGCTGACGCATTCAGCGACCACCTGGAACGCAGCCATAGCAGTTTGATCGCGACTGAAGTGGCCGACCAGATTGATGTTCCGCCCGAGCGTCGCTTCGTCGGTTTTGACGCCTACAAGCAGCTGATCGATTCGGGTGTGGACCTGGTGCTGCTGGCGACCCCGCCCCATTTCCGGCCGGAGCACTTCGCCGCCTGCGTGGCTGCCGACAAGCACACATTTGTTGAGAAGCCGGTGGCTGTTGACGGGCCGGGTGTCCGCTCGGTGCTGGCCACCAGCGAACTGGCCCGACAGAAGGGGCTGATGGTTGTCTCGGGGTTGTGCTGGCGGTACGAGACCAACATGCAGGAGACGATCAAGCAGATTCACGACGGCGCTATCGGTGACATCATCTCGATGCACAGCGTGCGGTACAGCGGCGGCGTGAAGTCGACTCCCCGCCAACCCGGCTGGAGCGAAATGGAATACCAGATGCGCAACTGGTACTACTTCACCTGGTTGTCGGGCGATTTCAACACCGAACAGTTCGTGCACGAGCTCGACAAACTCTCGTGGGTCAAGGGAGAGTATCCCGTTCGCGTATACGGCACGGGTGGCAGGCAGGCCCGGACCGGCGAAGAATACGGTCACATCTACGACCACTTCAGTACCGTGTATGAGTACGCCGACGGCACACAGTACTACGCCACGACAAGGCATCAACGTGGCTGCTCCAACGAATTCACCGATTGGGTGTTCGGTACCGAGGGGACAGCCAACCTGATGAAGTTCACCATCGAGGGGAAAAATCCCTGGCGGGGTGGCCGGCGCAAGACGGTCATGCATCAGTTGGAGCACGATGCCCTGTATGCCGCGCTTCGTAAGGGAGAGATCATCAACAACGGCGACTACATGGCCAAGAGCACGATGATGGGAATTATCGCCCGCATGGTGGCCTATACCGGCAAGTCACTCACCTGGGAACAGGCGATGGCCTCTGAAGAGAAACTCGGTCCCAAAGTCTACGACTGGAATGCCGACATCGAAGTCCCCACGGTTGCCGTTCCCGGAGTGACACCGTTCATTTAGCGGCAGTCTGAATTACGACAGAACACTGTTGCAGGGCCGGCGCGACGAAAGTCATGTCGGCCCTGTGCTGTTTGGAAACCGCGCCTCGGCAGGAAAGATTCTTCTGATGCCCCGATTGTTCGTGGCGATTGACCTGCCCGAGGAGATCCGCCGGTCCCTGCAGGCGATTCAACCAGAGGTCGCGTCCGGTATCCGCGTGACTCCGCCGGAACAACTGCATCTGACACTCCATTTTCTTGGAGAAGCAGACGTGGCGGCTGTCTCGGCTGCAATCATGCCGACTATCCCACACGAACTGTCGCTGGCCGGACAGGGTGTCGGCTCGTTTCGGGGGCGTGATGGCCAGATCATCTTGTGGGCCGGCATTGAACCCGATTCTGACTTGCTGGGCCTACAGCGGCAAATGGGTGCTCGGCTTGAGGAAGCCGGCTTCGTTGTTGAGAAACGTCCCTACAAACCGCACATCACACTGGCCCGTCTGAAGGGACGAGCCGGTCGGAAACTGACAGCCGAATGGGAAGCCGCCCATTCCGAATTCACGATTCCCAGCACCCCCGTGACAGCCATCACGCTCTACTCGTCGACGTTGGGTCGCGACGGAGCCGTTCATTCTCCTGAGGTGGTCTTTCCCGTGGAATAACCTGTTCGGATCACGCGTTGTACTCTGCCAGTGAATGTCTTCAAGCCAGCAGGTCGTGCATGATGCGGGCTTCGTCTGTTGGGCCAATCAGCCGCTGGTTGAGTCCCTGATTCCGGTAGTGGAGCCGATACGGGTCCATTCCCATCAGATGGAGCATGGTGGCCTGTAGATCACGAACAGTGACGACGTTGTCCGTCACGTTGTAGCCAAAGTCGTCCGTCATGCCGTAACTCATGCCCGGTTTGATTCCTCCGCCCGCCATCCAGATGGAGAAGCAGTTGGGGTGATGGTCTCGGCCGAGGAACTTGCTGCCGTTGCGTTCCTCGTTGAGCGGTGTCCGCCCGAATTCGCCACCACAAACGACCAACGTCGTGTCCAGCATGCCTCGTTGTTTGAGGTCGCGAACCAACGCCGCTGCGGCCCGATCGACGTCTTTGCACTTCGCGGGGAGCCCGGTGACAAGGTCATTGCCGGTACTTGTCCCGTGCATGTCCCAGCCCCAGTCGTACAACTGCACGTAACGGACGCCCCGTTCGACCATTCGGCGGGCCAGCAGGCAGTTATTTGCGAAGGAGGCTCCACCGGGCTGGGCTCCGTATGCTTCCAGGACGTGCTTTGGTTCCTGGGCGATGTCGAAGGCCGTCGGAACCGCTTGCTGCATGCGGTAAGCCAGCTCGAACTGTTCGATACGGGTGATCGTTTCCGGGTCGCCGAATTGCTGCACTTCCAATTCGTTCAAAGATCGCAACGCATCGAGGCTGCGGCGGCGAAGGTCGGTACTCATTCCGTCCGGATTGGATGAGAAAAGAATTGGCTCGCCCGAACTGCGGCATTGCACCCCCTGGTACACCGAGGGGAGAAATCCGCTGCTCCACAGGCTCTTGCCGCCAGTCGGGTCGGTTCCGCCCGAGAGCAACACAATAAACGCCGGCAGATTCTGGTTCTCTGTCCCGAGGCCGTACGTCAACCAGGAACCGAATGCCGCTCCGACGGCTCGTG
>CALJUK010000760.1 GCA_937975745.1 uncultured Planctomycetaceae bacterium
TGCCGCGCCACAAGCAGGTTCCACAAGTAAGCCCTCGCACGGTTCGCCGGGAAACGGCAGATCGCAGCCGGCCAGTCGTCCCGACACGGCCGCTCCTCGCGACGGAAAGCGGTCGTCTCCCTCGACACAAGCGGCCGCCCGACCGCAGATCGAATTCGAGCCCTTCCAGATCGACGAATTTCAGGTCGATCAGATTCTGGGAAGCGGCGGAATGGGCTGGATCTATGGGGCGACCGATCTCCGCACGGGAGAACGGGTTGCTATCAAGGCCATTGCCACCACGCGAGATCAGGGGCTTCTCTCCCGCTTCGAGGTGGAAGCCAAGGCCGGCATGCGAACCCGGCATCGCAACGTCGTTCACACCCGCGAATATCACCGCTCGGTCAGCGTCCATTTTGCCGTGCTCGATTACGTCGAAGGAATTGGACTGAACGAGTTGGTCGAAATGTATGGCCGACTCGATTACCGGCTGGCATGCAACCTAGGCGAGCAGCTGGCGATGGGTCTGCAGCACCTGCACGAGGTCGGCCTGATCCATCGCGATGTCAAACCGGCAAACATTCTGGTGACGGCCACGGGCGATGCCAAGTTGCTCGACTTTGGCCTGACACTGGTCCGCGATGACGAAGACGAGTTTTCGCTGGCCATGATCTTTGGACACGACTGTCTGGGCACAGCCGACTTTATGGCGCCCGAACAGTCACGCGACAGCTTTGCTGTCGATGAGCGGGCCGATGTCTACAGTTTGGGGTCCACACTGTACGCGGCCATGTCCGGGACGGTGGCCTTTCCCTACAAAACGGTCCCCCAGAAACTGGACGCGCTGCGAACGAAAGAGCCGCGTTCCCTCCGCAGTCTGGTCCCGGCCGTTCCAGAAGAGGTGGCGGCTGTCATTCACAAGATGATGGCCAAGCGGCCTGAAGACCGCTATCCGACGGCCCGAGATGCGGCCCAAGCGCTGCGGACATTTGCCAAACAGCAACCCGTCGCATTCGACTTTGATGCGGTTTTGTACCGCCGTTACCGCATCGCACGGCTTCGGATGGAGGGAAATCCGGCCGACTCTGGTGCCTTGGCCCGCATGGGTCGACGCATTCCTTCGATCTCGCAGGACAGTGACAGACAGGCACCGCCAGAATCGTTTGGCACCGAGCCACAACTCTCTGCCGCGGCCGCTTTGGCCGTCATGAACTCGGTCGAGACACTGTACGAACGCGTCATCGAACTGGCGGAGTCCGAACCGGACTTCGCCGACCTGATTGCCAACTGGGATGCATTGCCCGAAGAGACGAAGCGGCAAATCACAGCACAGGTGCGAGCCTCGCGCGAGTTGTGAACGCCTGCCATAGAATCAAGGCGACCCCAGTTCGGTGGCAGAACGCCGATTGTGAACGCCTGTGCGAGGCTGGACCGGTCTAAGCATCCGCACTAGACTGGGACAACATTCGCTCGATTGATCGACCGAGCATGTTCTCTTCCGTCTGGTCACCGTGGTTACCGCATGGCAATACCATTTCGCGAACTTCCTCGCAGCGTGACGTGGACGGTTGCCGGTCTGTGTATTCTGCCGACGCTCCTGAACGTCGTCGGCGTCGATTTTGGCGTCCCGGCGTTTGAACTGCCGCTGGATTCGACGACACAGCTCACACCAGAACAACTCGCCTGGGCCATATCGGTTGTCTCTCGTGGCGAGATTGTGCATACACTGTTGGAATGGTCGGCCGTCTGTGTCGCCTTCTTTGCGACGCTGTTTGCTTTCACGCATTACACGCTCAGACAGGATGTCACGACACCGATTGTCGGTTCTGCCCTGTTCTTCTCGGGCGTGCTCGACGCATTTCACACACTGGCGGCCGCCGGTTTGTTGGGCCCGGTGGACGATCCGGAACAGTTCATTCCGTTCACATGGGCCTTGTCGCGGACATTCAATGCGGTCATCATGATCGCCGGGACAGCCATCTTTCTGGATCGCGGGCCGGCGGGCTATTCGCGCAACCGACGCCGCGGTTCGAAATTTCTGATTCTGGTCGGCGTGCTGTTCGGGCTGGTTGCGTACGCCATCATCCAGGCGTTGATGGTCGTGCCTTCGCTTCCGCAATCGATTTACCCGGAGGATCTGATCCCGCGTCCCTGGGATATTCCTCCGCTGGTGTTGTTTCTCATTGCCGGCGGAGTGGTCTTCCCCCGATTTTATCGCCGCCATCCGTCCGCTTTCTCGTATGCACTGTTTCTGAGCGTATTACCGCACATGGTCACGCAAGCGCATGCCGCGTTCGGCTCGACCGAGCTGTACGACAATCACTTCGTCATTGCTCACTTTCTGAAGATTGTGGCCTATTTTGTTCCGCTGGTAGGACTCGTGCTCGACTACAAGCGGGTCTACCGGTTGGAATCGCGGTTGCGAACGACCGAGGCCAAACTGCAAGTTGCCCGGACGGTGCAACAGGGATTGCTCCCCCGTGTGCCGCCTCGCATGCCGGGTTATGATCTGGCCGGCATCTCGTACGCAGCTGATGCCGTCGGAGGCGATTTCTTCGACTACCTGTCGATGCGCGAGGGGGGCGTGGGCATTGTGATTGCCGACGTGAGCGGCCACGATCTGAGCGCGTCTTTGTTGATGGCCGAAACGCGGTCTTACATCCGGGCGTTGGCCGAATCCTTTGAAGACGTCGCCGAAATCGCAACTCGGACCAACCGCTTCTTGATGCGCGACGTGCAGAACACCCGCTTCATCAGCAGCTTTCTGGCCCGGATCCAACCCGAGTTGGGGACATTGGTTTACGCGGCCGCCGGTCACGAGGGACATCTGGTGCGGGCGGACGGCCGTCACGAACATCTGCAGAACACGGGCCCTTTATTGGGTGTCATCGACACGGCCCAGATCGAGCCGGGTGAAACAATCACACTGAATCCGGGCGACATTTTCGTCGTCTTTACCGACGGCGTACCGGAAGCGGAAAATGCTGACCAGACTCCGTTCGGTCTGGAACGGGCGCCGGCCATGGGCCGGGGGCGGTCTGCGGATGCGGCCAGAGAAATTGTCGAGGCAATGTATTCGGCGGTGCAAGAGTTCACGCAACGCGACGTGCAGATCGACGACGTCACAATCGTGGTCCTCAAGCGCCTGCCAGCTGGGAAGCCTGCAGCGGACAAGTAGCCTCCCGTCGCCGACCGGTGGTGGGGCAGACTCCATTGTGAGCGTTCTCTCTCCCCAGTAGGATGAGCGTTCTGACCGAATTGAACCCTCGCCGCACCAAGTATCATGGCCTCCATGCGCTGAATACTTTGCCAGGTTTGACGCTCTGCCAGGAGAATGACACGTGGCCGACCTGTCGGTTCAGCTGAACCGTCTGTACTTGAAAAACCCGATCCTGGTGGCTTCCGGGACATTCGGTTACGCACGCGAGATGGCGGCCTATGTGCCGTTCGAATCTCTCGGTGGGGTGATTCCGAAGACAGTCACCCCCACCCCCCGCAAGGGAAATCCCCCACCACGAACAATCGAGACAGCCTCGGGACTGCTGAACTCGATTGGTCTCGACAACGATGGCCTGGATGCCTTCCTCGAGAAGTCACTTCCCAGCTTGACCCAGTTGGGAACGGCCCTTGTCGTGAATATTGCCGGCAAGACGGTGGATGAGTTTGCTGAGATGGCGTCGCGGTTCGATCGCGAATCGGGCATGGCGGCGCTCGGACTGAATAGCTCCTGCCCCAATGTCAGCGGCGGAGTCGATTATCGCACCGATCCGAAATTGGCGGCAACCGTTGTCTCTGCGGTGAGGAGGGCCTGTCAGCTTCCCGTGATTGCCAAGCTCACACCCAACGTTTCCAGCGTTGTGCCGATCGCCCAGGCAGCGGCCGATGCCGGTGCGGACGCCGTCTCGCTGATCAATACCGTCCAGGGAATGGCCGTCAACTGGCGCCGTCGACAACCAATTTTGGGCGGAGTCCTGGGAGGATTGAGTGGGCCAGCGATCAAACCCGTCGCATTGCGAATTGTCTGGCAGGTCGCGCAGAAGGTCGATATTCCCATTATCGGTGTGGGCGGCATCGCCAGTCTGGACGACGTGATGGATTTCCTGGTCGTCGGTGCCACCGCCGTTCAAATTGGAACGGCCAGCTTTTACAATCCACAACTGGCCGGTCAGTTGCCCGCTCAACTCAACACCTTGTTGGACGAAGAGGGTCTCGCCAGCGTCAGTGATGTGATTGGAACACTGCAGATTCCCGATCGGACACCTGTCTTGACGGAAACACCGCAGGCCCAGTGACCGGGACGACCGTCGGACTGTGTCGCGGGCCCGTTGAATTCAGAAAGTGACATCGTACATGCGCGTTCTTTCGGGAATACAGCCGACCGGGCGATTCCACTGGGGCAACTACTTCGGAGCCATTCGGCAATACATCGGGCTGCAGGGAAACGAGCAGTCGTTCTACTTCATTGCCGATCTGCACGCATTGACAACCGTCCGAGAACCGGAGGTTCTCCGGCAGAACTCGATCGACGCGGCCATCGACCTGCTCGCGCTCGGTCTGGACCCGAATCAGGCGACGCTATTCCTGCAATCGGACGTCCCCGAAGTGACGGAATTGACCTGGCTGTTGATGACAGTCACTCAGATGCATCTGCTGGAAAAGTGCCACGCCTACAAGGATAAGAAAGCCAAGGGAATCGCCGCCGATGCCGGTCTGTTCACATACCCCGTGCTGATGGCGGCCGACATTCTCATTTACGACAGCGACGTCGTGCCGGTCGGCAGCGATCAGGTGCAGCATATTGAAGTCACGCGCGACGTGGCCCAGCGGTTTAATTCACTGTTCTCCGAAGTCTTCGTTCTGCCGGAAGCCCGCGTCCTGGACGAATCGGCCAAGGTTCCTGGGACCGACGGCGAGAAGATGTCGAAGAGCTACGGTAATGTGATTGAGTTGTTTGAGACGCCGAAGAAAACACGCAAGAAGATTATGTCCATCAAGACGGACTCCACGCCGATGGAGGACCCGAAAGATCCGACGCAGTGTTCCGTCTTCGCGTTGTACAAGCTTTTCGCAACTCCCCAGCAGCAGGAAGCATTGGCCGACCGGTATCGAGCTGGCGGAATGGGATACGGGGAAGCCAAACAGGCGTTGTATGATGCCGCGATGGAGTTCTTCGCCGAGCCCCGTGCCCGCCGGGCGGAGTTAGAGGCCGACCTCGATACCGTTTACGATGTGTTGAAAACCGGAGCCGCAAGAGCCCGTGAAAAGGCACACGCTGTGTTGGACCGAACTCGGGCCGCATGTGGATTTTCGCGCAGGCGGATCGAGGCACAACAAGTCCCCGGACATCTCGGAGCCGGCTCGACGTGAGTGACCCGCCTACGACATCGGGTAAGGATTTTCATCCGCACCGGCCCAACCCCGGTTGGACAATCTGGCTGGGCTTTGCGGCAGGGGGGGCTGTCTTCGCCGTGGCTGTGGCCTTAGCCGCTGTGCATCTGCCGGCATCGGTCAAACTGCTGGGATTGTTTGGCGCGGCGTTCGGGGCCGCAGTCGGTTGGGGTTTAGCCAAGTTGGCCATCAAGCTCCAACTTCGACGAGGTGTCGAAATCTTTGCCATCATTGGTATTCTTGTGATCGCAAGCCAGGTGACGCTGGCGGTCGAGACCCATCGACTGTATGCAGGCGAGTTGAAACGTCGGGAATCAGTAGACCTGTCCGATGCCTTGGCCGAGCGAATGCTGTCCGAAGCGCAGACTCCGGACGATGAGGGCGCAGCCCAGTATCTGGAAGACATGCGGCAGGCGGTCGCCGACAAGAGACAAACTCGCGAGTCCCAACTGCGGCGGCAGGCGAGTTTTTTCGGATACTTGCAGTACCGATTGTCTCCGATCGGAGAATTGACGCCAGTGATGGCAACCATATTGTGGTGCCTGGAAGTCTTCCTGGGAGGGGCAACCGGTATCGCCGCGGCCGTGATGACGCTCGGACCGACCACACTCCCCCGCGAAAACCGCCAGGAACAGACGAATGCCTGAGAATAACCCCTCCGCCAGTTTCGGCCGAATCATCGGGCTGGGGACCGACATCGTAGAAATTGTCCGCATCGGCGAGATGGTGAAACGTCATGGCGAGTTGTTTCTCACCCGGGTCTACTCGTCGGAGGAGATCCGCTACTGTCAACTGCGAAAGAACGCCTTCCAGCATTTCGCCGGACGTTGGGCTGCAAAAGAATCTGTGATGAAGGCCTTAGGGACCGGCTTCATTCGGGGTGTCCGGTGGCAGGACATCGAGATCAGCGTCCAGAAGAGTGGCAAGCCAATCGTCACGCTGCGTGGCGGGGCGGGCGATCTCGCCGAACGGTTGGGAATTAAGCAGGTGCTGATCACGATTTCTCACTGCCGGGCCTACGCGACGGCCACGGCGATCGCCGTCGGTGACGCGTAACCTGCCGGCGGATGGCCTTGATTCCGCCCGTTTCAGATTGTCGATTGCGTGCTGGACGCAAACGGCCGACAATTGTTTTGTCAGCTCGCCTGACCACTGCAGAGACGATTGGCTCTGAGAGAACACCACCAGGCTACGGGAGACACTCGAAGATGCCGCCGAGACAAGTGTCGGAGGTTCTGGACTCCATCCGCAACGTTCATCGTCAGCTCGCCAAGCGGTATCGCGAAATCGAGCGATTCGCTACGGACGAACGGATCAAACTGCTACTGGAAGACATGCGACGGCGAGAGGACCGGTTTGCCGCCTGCGTAGCCGGTTACAACGGCAACAAACATTCCAAAGTGCTCGACACGTGGTTGCAGTTCGTGCCCGAAGAAGTTGAACAACTCGACGAAATCGACGAGCAGTTGAAAGTGCCCAGTTCGCTGTCTGAGTTGGTCGAAGCCACACTCAAACTCAACGGCAGCCTGGTCCGGGCCTACCTGGCGTTGGCCAAGGACGCTCCGACTGCGGAACTTCAGGAATTGTTCGCCGACCTGGCCAGCATGGAAG
>CALJUK010000761.1 GCA_937975745.1 uncultured Planctomycetaceae bacterium
GGCGTTCCTGCCGAAGTCGCCGCGACCGGCCGGCAGCGCACCATTGAATCAGGCCCGTGACTACGTGGCCCACCATTTCGAATCGGCCGGATGGACGATCGAGCGGTACCGGTTCACGGCAGTCGACGAACGGGGCGCCTCTCTCGCAGGAGAGAATATCATCGCCCGCCGGTCGGAGACCGAATTCGCCGATCCAGATTTGCCCGTGTTGTGTGTGGGCGCGCACGTCGATTCCCGCCCTGATTCGCCGGGAGCAGATGACAATGCCAGTGCGGTCGCAACCTTGTTGGAAATCGCAAGGCTGCTCCCGACGGACTGGCCGGAACGGCCTCAACTGCGAATCGAGTTGGCAGGTTTCGACCTGGAAGAAAACGGTATGCTGGGAGGTGCCGAACACGCCCGCCGGTGCCGTGGCGACGGAGTGAACCTGGCTGGGTTGATCTCGCTCGAAATGCTGGGCTACTGCAATCACAGTCCGAATTCGCAGCAGTTGCCCCGGACATTGCAGGGAATGTATCCGACCACGGGAAACTTCATCGCGGTCGTCGGCAACCAGCGATCCCAGGCATTGATCGACGGGACAGCCGCCGGGCTGCGGATGTCACCCGAACTGCCCGTTGAAACGCTGGCTGTTGCCGGCGATGGCGAACTGCTACAGGCGTCGCGATTGAGTGATCACAGTCCGTTCTGGGATGCGGGCTATGCCGCGTTGATGATCACCGACACCAGCTTTCTGCGAAACCCGTATTATCACACGCCGCAGGACACCCCCGAGACGCTGGACGACGAGTTTCTGCACAAAGTCGCTGCGGGCTGTTATCATGCAGTCAAGCATTTGATTGCATCCGGCGTACACGCCAGGTAACGACCTGCACGTCGGGCCGAACAAAACAGCGACATTGGGGAGAAGCTTCATGGTCGAAGAGGAGACTCCCGCGGCGAGAGTGCGCAGTCTGACGCGCCGCCAACGCCGCGTACTGGGAACGTTGGTCGAGAAGGCATTCACAACTCCCGAATACTATCCGTTGACACTGAAAGCGGTGACATCGGGTGCCAACCAGAAAAGCAATCGCTCGCCCGTCTCGAACTACAGCGAAGACCAACTGCAGGAAACCCTGGAAGAACTGCAGGCGCTGGGTCTGTCCGCAACCGTGCACACGGAAAGTGGCCGGACAGAGCGATTCCGGCATTATGTCCGCAAGGTCTACGACTGGACCGAGCCGCAAGTCGCCATCATGACCGAGTTGTGGCTGCGGGGCCGCCAGCAGTTGGGCGAGTTGCGGACACGTGCCAGTCGCATGGTTCCCATTGAGTCTCAGGAAGCTCTCCGTAGCGAGTTGCAGGGGCTACTGGAAGGCCAATTCATTCAGGCCAGCGGAGCCCTGGACCGCCGCGGTGTCGAGGTGGACCACAACTTTTATCTGGAAGGAGAATCCATGTCACTCTCGACCCAATCGGAAAGCAGTGAACAATCCTCCGCCGGCGACCGATCAGAATCGACTGCGCGCGGTTCAGACGCAACCGACTATTCCACCCGACTGCTTTCCATCGAGCAACAACTGGAAAACCAGCAAGTGGAAAATCAGCAGCTTCGTGAACTGGTCGAGTCGCTGCACAAAGAGCTGCAGACGCACCAGGAGAAAATGGAACAGCTCCGCCGCGACCTGGGGACCTGAATTCGGCGCCGGATCACGTTGCGCCACCGACAGAAACTGCGACCGACAGGAACTGCCGGCCAGGCGAATCTTTCTCTTTGCCAGGGGGGTAGGTATCTGCGACAATAATGAATGGCTGCGCTCGAACGCCTTGCATCTTGCAGCCAAACGAGAAATCCGAGATGTCAGGCGGCAGCATGGTTGTGAAGACATCCACACATGATCGAGCAGCTGTGACAGCTGCCCGCCCCGTCCTTTGCCGGTCGGACTTGGATCGCATTCTTGGTTTGTCCCTGCCGCATCACCTTGGCTTGCGACTTGTCGTCGCGGCCGCGCTCGCTCTGGGTTGTGCGAGTCTCGGATGGACGGACAGCGGACAAACTCCCGTCGAAGAAGCGACACAGTCGGATGGCGGCCAGCGGGCGAACGGAGATCGACTGGCGCATTCGGCAACCGTGCTGCATAGTCGGCGGGTCGAAACTCAACTGAGCGAGATCCGGGCACAGCTCGCCGCGGGCAGACTTCAATCAGCCATCGACGGCCTGAGCGGGCTACTGGATGACGACAGCCATTGGTTTGTCCCCGTGGATGGAATCGACCGTCCCGTCTGGCAGATTGCTCACGAACTTGTCCAGACATTGCCGGACAATGTCCGGCAAACCTTCGCCGAACGGCGGGAGAAGGCGGCCCGGCGGGCTTTCGAAACGGCCAGCGAACAGGACGATCGGCTCGCGATCCGCCGGCTGATCGAACGCGAAGGGCCGACCGAAGTGGGGCTGCAAGCCACCCAGTGGTGGGCCGCCGTCTGCTGGGATCGCGGCGATTTTGTCTCCGCGGCAGACGCTTACGCGGCTGTCGGTCGGCATCCAAAGTGCAATCCGGCTGACGCCGATTTGTCGCAGGCCCGGCAGCTGCTCGCCTTGGCGTTGTCCGGCCGGGTAACACAGGCGCATCGCGACTTTTCCGCACTCACACCAGACCGGCTGCCGACAAATATCCGCATCGGGGGCGAGGTCCGCCCGCTTTACGCATGGCTGAAATCTCAGCTGGAACAGTTCGAACCGGAAGAGTCTGACCCACCGCTGGTCGGCAGTCTCCGTAGTACCGTGATGCAGTGAATGCCTAAAGACGTCCC
>CALJUK010000762.1 GCA_937975745.1 uncultured Planctomycetaceae bacterium
CCTTCCAAGTAAACAGGGGAGTGCCAGAACAGGGGACGCTGCGGGATCGAGCCCGTCTGTGTCAGCAACGGCAGCAGATTTACGCCATCAAGAGTTTTTCCCGCGGGGAGTTCGACGCCGGAGGCGGCAAGTAACGTCGGGAAAAAGTCGATTCCGCTCACTGGCACGTCGCAGCGCGAGCCCGGCTTGATTTTCCCTGGCCAGCGGACAAATAACGGTTCGCGAATTCCCCCCTCGTAATACGCCCCTTTGCCGGCTCGCAACGGCCACTGTCTGCTCGTTTGCCAGACGCCACCATTGTCTGAAGAAAACAGAACAAGCGTGTTCTCTGCCAGTCCCAGTTCATTGAGGACATCCAGAATGCGGCCGACGTTCTCGTCGAGGCTTTGGATCATGGCGGCATAGACCGAGTTGCGATGCGCTTCGGTTCCCGTCTTCTCTTGATACGTCTCGATCAGTTCCGCCTTTGCCTGCAACGGAGAATGGACTGCGTACGTGGCGAAATGCAGAAAGAACGGCTGGGTTCTGTTGGCTGCGATGAACCGGCAGGCCTCCATTCCCAGCCGATCGGTCAGGTATTCCCCTGGCTTACTCTGGACGCAGTTGGGGTACTTGTAGGGGCTATGGTATCCGCCTCCCGAGGGAGACCCCCACTGGCGGCCGGCAATGTTCACGTCGAAGCCCTGTGACTTCGGGTCCGGACCGAGATGCCACTTTCCCACGTGGCAGGTCGCGTAACCGGCTGATCGAAGAACCTCTGCGATTGTCACCTCGGCATCAGCCAGCACCGTACGATTGCGTGTCGGAATCAATTTCCGATCGCGGGCGTTCCCCCGTTCGGCGGTGCCCACAGTGTAAATCCCATGGCGAGGCGAGTACTGGCCCGTCAGGCAGCAAGCCCGACTCGGTTGGCAATTCGCCGCCGGCGCATACGCCTGGGTGAATGTCATCCCCTGCGCTGCCAAGCGATCGATGCGAGGCGTCTCGTAGAATTGACTTCCCTGACACGCCAGGTCGGTCCAACCAAGATCGTCGGCCTTGATGTAGACGATGTTCGGACGGGCAGCCACGGACTCGGCCGAAATGGTAATGGCGGGCACATCGATCGTCAGCCACAAGAAACAGAGAGCAGACAATCTCAATGAGAATCGGTTCGACTGCACGTTGACCTCTTGCCTTTTCGAGCCACGAAGTAGACCATCGCGGGAGAGAACCACCCCTTTCTCCAGACGAATCGGGAGAGAATCCAGTGTATCGCATCGGACTGCTGACGCTCGCAGGTTTGTCGCTTGTTTTTGCCATCCAACGAAATACCGTTCCTCTGCAAGCGGAAGACGCCAAGGCTTCTCCGGCAGAGTCAATGCCCCCGCAGGCGGGAATGGGAATCATGGTCGGCGAATTGACCGATCATTCCGCATTGGTACAAGTCCGTTTGACGCAAGGTAACCAGCTGGCGGACGGCGACCTCGCGGGTTGCACCGGGATCGTGGAGTTCACGCTGAAATCCGCCGACGGCGGCCCGCAAAGACTGCAGCACGTCACCGCGGCGCCAGAAAATGACTTCATTGCGCGGGCCGCGTTCACCGGCCTGAAACCGGGTTCCAGGTACGTTTGCCAGTCACGCATCGGCGTGGACAGCCATTCGCTGAGGAATGGTCCGACAGCCACGTTCCAGACCCACCCCGGTGCGACTGGTTCCGAAGAAGTCAGCTTCGTCGTTGTCACGGGAATGAATTACGCCAAATTCCACGGCGATAATCGGATCGATCGTGAACTGCACAAGAAGAACAACAACACTCCCCTCCCCGAAGCGTATCAAAAA
>CALJUK010000763.1 GCA_937975745.1 uncultured Planctomycetaceae bacterium
TGCGTTGTCTGTGCGTCGTCCCCTCTGACTGTTTCCCTCGGTTGGGCAGGGGGCCCTCGGGATCTAATGCTGGGTCGACGATGCCGATGGCATCGCATGCCTGCAGCAGATTTCCGACGAGCGGACCAAGGTCGAAGTCACGGCCGAGCGGGCCTTACTGCGAACACTCGAAGCTGGTTGTCACGCGCCGGTTGCCGTTCTGGCTGATGTTACCGATTCGTCGCTTCGAGTGACGGGACTCGTTCTCAGTCTGGACGGCGCGGTCCGAATCCAGGCAGCCGAAACAGGCGACGTCGGGGAAGCCGAGGCGGTTGGTTGTCGTTTGGCTGAACGCCTCTTCAAGTTGGGTGCCCGGCCGTTGATTGACGCGGGTGAATCGCATTTCCAACAGCAATGAAAAACCGCTCGACCGTTCCAAGTGAGCACGATCAAGCGGTGATGAGATTTCGAGATCGCCCGGCGGTTACAGTCTTAAGGCTTCCGCTTGCGGTTGGCCATCACGAGGCCGACGGCTCCAATGGCCAGCAATGCGATCGAGGACGGTTCGGGAACCGCGGGACCTTCTGCCTGCGAGATGATAAGCGTGTGGCTCCCGGAAAAGCCACCGATTGTTCCTGTGTAACTGCCAATGTTCAAATTGCTGAATGAACCGAATGGAATCTCGAAGGTCCCACTCCCGGACATTTCGAAGAAGTCACCGATCGTGGCACTAATGCTATTGCCTGTCTTCAACTCCAAGTAGTCGACTCCACTAAAGTCGTCATACGCTTGCGCCGTGGCGAAGAGTTCAGTCGTCGAAGTATTCGTATTGGTGATTGCCCCGTCTCCAGCCAGTGCAATGTCGCCGCTCGCGACTTCGGAACCGAAGTTGAACGCGTCACCAGTCAATGTCATCAGGAAAACGTTGCCGCTGAATGAGTTACCAGCAGCCCCGAAACCACTTGCGGAGTAGTTGATTGTGGCGTTGCCCGGTGTCCCGGACAACTCGATGACGAAACCGCCTTCTGCACGGCTCTCCTGCTGCATGCCTGCGAGTAACGCCAGCGTGATAACGATGCCGACAAGAATGCGTTTCATCTGAACTGATCCTCCACACACGTTAGAGACGAGCCCGTTGGCAGTTTCAATTTCTGTGGCGGTTTCCATGACCCGGGCCAGCTACAGTTCTGCCACTGCGTTCAGTATATTCAGGGAGGTTGCGATCGCAACATGCGATCACGGCAGAGACCCCCGATTCGAGGGTTTTACCCGTCGCTTGTATCCATTGGTTATCACAATTGGCCGGTTGGGTCGGATGTCAATTGACTGAAGCGCCCGATCCACCGCCGATTCGACCCGATCAGGGGATCGTGTCGACGAGATCCTGCACCAGTTTTTCCAACACCTGGTGCGTGACCTGCATATGCACCTGAGTGCGGCCGGGTATTCCCTTGATGGCGTGGTAGCGGCGGAGTGTGAATGTCCCGCCGGTATGTGCGCTGAGCATGATCTCGTAAAACGTGGTTCCATCCGGTTGTTGATCGGGCGGAGTCGAACGGATCAGCACCTGATTCGCCGCCGGGTCAATCTCGATCGGACCGATCTGTTCCAGCAGATAGGTCACACGCTGGGAAAGCTGCCTTGCCCATTGTTCGAGTGTGGCAGCGCCTGCCTTCTGTAGCCTGCGGACTTCCAGAGTCATCTCGCTGAAAGCGCAGCTCATGCTGTCGATGGCCGAGAAGTCGATCGCCATGGTGATTCCGTCGTCGTCCGTCATACGGACCGTCGTCGGCAAACTGGCCGGGTTGGCCATCAGAGATTGCAACTGTTGGCGAACTTGCGATTTGATGTTCATCTGGGTTGGCCTCGCCGCAGGAGCGTGAGGAAAAAAGTCGAATCGAACGAGTTGCTTACAGCGTGACCATCTCGTGGTCCGTGCCGTCAAACGAGAGAACGGTCGGCAGATCGTCAACGACCGACTCGATATGGACCGGTCGGCCCCACAGGCGTTCCAGGTTGCGGAGTGTTTCCTGGGCTTCACCCAGTTTGAGTTCGTTCCCCTGGTATTGATGCGTCAGGTACAACTCGCCCCGGTTGCGGTAGTTACCGTCATCGACGTAAATCATTGGTCGGCCATGATTGGTCAGGTTGTTCAGCAACTGTTGTTTGATCTGGTCGAACTCTCGCGATTGAATTTCGTAGTTCTTGCTGCCGTCATTATAGGCGAATGAAAACATCCGATGCCGTCGGCAAAAATCGGCTGTGAGAAATGTATCGATGAATGTGACGTCGTTGTGGACGCGGCGGACTTCGAAAATCTTGTCCCGGCCGAGGCCCAGTTCCAAGTCCCAGTTCTCCTTTTTTTCAATGTCGTCGCAGGTGTCGTACTCGGGACCGAATTGCCCTTTGTTCCAGCGTTCTTCAATGTCGCGAAACAGTTCGATGCCCAGCTTGTAGGGGTTCAGCCGTTGCGGACTGGTTGCCATCGTGCCGCTGTGATGGTCGGCGTAGTCGATCAGATCGGGTCCGGTGACACCATGCCGCGTCATGATGGTGGAATGCCAGTAGCTGGCCCAGCCTTCGTTCATGATTTTGGTCTGGCCTTGGGGCGCGAAGTAATACGCTTCGTCGCGAATGATGGACAGGACGTCATGCTGCCAGTCTTTGAGTGGGGCATGTTCCAGCAGGAACAGTAGCACGTCGCGTTGTGGTTCCGCCGGAATTCGCTGATGCTCGGCCCGTTCCTGATCCGGCGTATCGTCCAGCGAGGACATCACCTCCGGTGGATTCACATACGGTTCCAGATACGACCGGGTCTCAAACCGCATCGGTTGTTTGCGGGAAGGTTCTTCCGCCTCGGTCTTCTTTTGCGACACCTTTGCCGGTCGGCGACGGATGTGAGGCAGGTAGGGGTCGATCAGGTCCTCGATTGACAGGCAGGCGTCAACGAATTCCTCGACGACTTCGGTGCCAAACCGATCGATGTAGCGGTTGATTCGGGCGGCGTGATTGGCCATCTGGTCAAGCATCTTACGATTGGTATGTGCGAACCAGGCATTGTTCTTAAAGAAGTCGCAGTGTCCATAGACGTGCGCAATTACCAGTTTCTGGTCCGTGATGGCGTTGGCTTTCAATAGGTACGCGTAGCAAGGATCGGTGTTGATGACCATTTCGTAGATCTTCTGCAGACCGTACGAATAGCCCTTCATCAACTCGTCGTACTGCGCCCCAAACCGCCAGTGCGGATACCGCGTGGGAAAGCCGCCATACGCAGCGAACATGCTCAGTTCGTCGTAGTCGAGCACCTCAAAGACTGTGTCGAAAAAGTCCAGACCGTACGCGGCCGCGTGCCCTTCCATCTCGTCTTGGATGGCTTTGAGGTCGGCGGGCAGTGTCCGATGCATGGAGAGTGTCATTGCCTGCTCCTGGTTGCCTGATCACTCGAGATCGCAAACGATCGTGGTTTCGAAACGGAATTCATCGTCCCGTGCCCAGGAATTGTTTGATTGAGTCGTAAATGTCGTCCCGTCCGGCGATTTCCGAGAGAATGAGATTCTCCCAATCGCCGTCAATCTTCTTCAGTTCGCGAAGGAAGTCGCCCGAGCCATACGGACTTTGCACCTGGCCGTAACCGAACAGGTTGCAGACTGGTAACAGTGTCTCCGTCAGAATGCCCAGGCAGCCCTGGTTGTCCTCCCCCCAGTTGTCTCCATCCGAAAAGTGAAAGCAGTAGATGTTCCAGTCGTCTGGTGGGAAGTCGCGATCGATGATGATGCGGGCCCCTTTGTATGCGGACGAAATCCGTGTCCCGCCACTTTCCCGAGTTCGATAGAACGTGTCTTCATCGACTTCACGGGCGACTGCGTCGTGGATGATGTAACGGCGTTGCACACCGTCGTATTGCCGCCGCAGCCAAGTGTCGATCCAGAACGATTCCGTCCGGACAATCTCCTTCTGCTCGTCCGTCATCGAGCCGGAAACGTCCATCAGATAGATGACAGCTGCATTCGTTTGCGGCTCGGAGACATCTTTCCACGACCGAAATCGCTCATCGTCTCGGGTGGGGATAATGACCGGCCGGATGGGGTCGTAGGCGTCGGAGGAAATCTGGCGTTTGAGAGCCCGTTTGAACGTCCTCCGAAAGTGCCGGAGCGAGTCGGGCCCCGTCTGACGAACGGACGAATACTTGTGCTTGACCGACTTGATCGAGTCTTGCCCCTTGGGCTGGATGTTGGGCAATTCGAGTTCATCGGCAAGGATGTCAGCCAACTCGGCGAGGCTGATTTCGACCTCACGGATATGCTGTCCAGGTTCACTTCCGGCCGAACCCTCGCCCTGCCCCGGATCCTGTCCCCGACCGATGGGCTGCCCTGGTTCACCCTCTCCCTGGCCGACGCCGCCGCTTCCCTTCTGCCCATGCCGAAAGTGGGGCATATCGATGTTGGGGATGGGAATGCTGACCGCTTCGCGCCCTTTGCGGCCGATCATTTCGCCTTGGGTGATGTACTTCCGCAGATTCTGGCGGACCTTTCCCCGCACGATCTGCTTGAAGCGATTCACGTCTCGTTCAATACCAGGAGGCATAGGTCGTTGTTTCGTAGGAGGAAACGAACCGGAGTTTCGAACGTTTGAAATTGAGACCGCTGCAGAGCGGAAGTGCGGTAGTCTTTGGCATGCGCGAATGGCACGCCAAACGTGTGTGCACGACGTGACTGGAACGGACATCGTCGGCCAGGAACATGCCGGCGGGCGACTTGGCAGCGGTGACTACCTACCCGTACGACATGCACTTGGCAAAGCCGGGTGCCCTGCCCATCGCGGAATATCGCATGCCGGCGGAAGTCG
>CALJUK010000764.1 GCA_937975745.1 uncultured Planctomycetaceae bacterium
AGGTCTCCTTCCTGGAGAAACTGCCGCCTGAGAAAACTGATCTGTTGCCGCAGCCGCGGGTGGCCGCGTCAACGGTCGCTCATGCCAACCTCATTTCTCGATCGTATCACGAGCTTCGACAAACCGCCCGTGCTGGACGACTGGTGGAAACAGCCGCCTGGTCACGTCCAGTTGCGCCAGCCATTGACTCGATCTCGATTGGATTTCGGAGCGTGAGATAAGCTGGAACTGAAACCGTCACGTGGGCTGCCTCGCTCCTTCTTGTGCGCCGGTCCGAGTTTTGTGGGCACGGTTGTTTTTCAGAAGAGCGCTCATGCCGGGCCCGGCGATTAACGAGGTGACCAGGCACATCACCATGACCGCGACAAAGATCCTCTCGTCGATCACGCCATTCGAAAGCCCAACTCCCGCCAAGATGATCCCTGTCGCACCCCGTGCATTGAGGCCGACCGCGATGGCCGCTGTTTCCCGAGTGATGGGCATTCGAGCCATCCATGCACCCAGCAGGACCCCCGCCAGCTTGCTGACCAGCGCGGCCGCCAGAATCAATGCCACCAGCGCCGGGTCAAAGCTCGTGATGAAATTCGCGTTTAACCCCATCGAGACGAAGTAGACCGGGGCGAAATAGCTGAGCGCGAACTTGTAGACAATATCATGTGCCGACTGGCGATCGGCCGCGTCGCCGCCGGAGAGTACGGCTCCCACCAGAAACGCACCCAGAAAGGCATGGATGCCGAGTTTCTCCGCGACGGCAGCGCACAGCAGGATCATGACGGTCGTGGAACCGATCAGTCCCGTGGGCCAGCTCAAGAAGCGCCGGGCCAAACGGACTCCGAAGGGCGCCATCCAGCGTCCCACTCCCAGCACCACGGCGAAGAAAGCGAGCACGAGCAGAATGCTCATCGTCAGGCTCGTGGCTTCCGCCGATCCTGAGGGCGCGATGTCGCTGAGAATGATCGCGAACAGCGTCCAGTTCACCAAGTCGTCCACGATCGTGGCCGTCATGATCGTCGCGCCGATCTCGCTCTTGAGCAATCCGAGGTCCATCAGGATGCGGGCGATGACCGGGTTCGCCGAGTTCGCGAGGTTCATTCCAATGAAGAGCGCGAACGACAGGAAGTGCTCCTGCACGACCGGTCCCCAGAAGTCCCGAGGAATCGCATACACCAGACCGACGCCGAGTGCGATGGGCAGGAGCGTCCCGACCAGGCCGATCACCGCTGCCCGCTTCCCCATCCTCCGCAAGTCAGACAGATCGACTTCGAACCCCGCGATGAACAGGAAAAAGAGCATACCCAGCTTGATCGACGCATCGCGAACGGCATCCACAGTGGGTGAGGAGTCAAACAGCCACGCATAAGCGCCCGGTGCGACCATACCGAGGATCGTCGGTCCCAGCAGGATCCCGCCGATCATCTCACCCAGGACCGCCGGCTGCCGGAGTCGGCGCATCACCTGACCCAGGATCAGGGCCACGGCCAACATGGCCGCGATCTGCAGGGAGAACGTGATGAAATCGGTCGAGTTCATGGGCGATGAGGGATCTGAAGGCCATCAACAGCGTGCCCGCGTCAAGATCGGGTCGATGCTCTCGCAGCTACAGCAGCGGCACATCGATCGCTTCCGTGCACCAAGCGGTTAACAAAAGTGCCACAGTGATATCGTTCCGTTCGAGATACGGATAGTCAGCGAGGATCTGTGCCGCTGGCTGACGAGTGACATGAAAGCGGATGCGTGCGCCGGCAAGGAGGAGATTTGGAGCGCTCATCCTTCCGAAGATCGACAAAATCCTTCAATCTGATCTCACAGCAGCGCTCTGGAGACTGTCTCCCAGAGCGCAGAGCGTGCCAGCAGCATGATCGCGAGACTTGCGAGCACCAAGCCGGCGTATCCCGTTGCGAGCCAGCGGTCCCACGTGCGCGTCAACAAGTACTTGGCGATGACCAGAGCGGCGCCGATCACCAGCGTGCCGAAGAACGGTCCGAACAGGGTTTCCCAGAACGTTCCCTGATACAGCCTGCTGATGGCGTCGATCCGGCTGATGGCGGCGGGGATTGCCGCCAGTGTCGCCAGCAGCATCATCGCCCGGTGAATCTCCCGCCGCTTGCGATGGACGATGCCCGCCGTGACCAGGCCGCCGAAGATCAGGATGCTGACAACGGGGACGGCCATGAATTGCCGGGGGGACAGGCTCCAGATCTTCATGTACGGCGGCGAGATGCGGGTCGCTTCAATCCCGAGCCGCAGTCCCAGCAGCACAATGATCACGGCCAGAGCCGCTCCGAGTTTTCCCAGCAGCATGTGAACGCGAACGTGACGTCCGACGATCAACAGCGGCTGCACCGTGTACAGCAGCATCCAGCCGGCCATGGCGACGCCATGCAGGATGAGGAGGGTGCGGATCGGCGGCGTCAGTTCGCGTCCGGGATAGGCCCGGCCCTGAAGATAGAAATGATGAAATCCGGCCACCATTAACGCCAGCAGCAGCGCGGCTGCCCCGGAATGGAACAGCTTCGCCCCCTTGGAGGGTAACGCCACACGCGACGCCGAGATGGGCTCAGGCGAGGGTTCCGTCGTCAATCGGGCGTCCATGCGATCCTTTCCTGATGGAGAAGCTCGTGCCAGACTCCCAATGATTCAAAAGCGGGAGCATCGCTGATCAATATGTCGTCTGCAAGATCGAAACTAAACAACCCGTGGACAGGGTATGAAACACCTATTGGCGACGGTGAGAACACCTCGACACCTCTCTGTACTTGCCCAAATCGCGCTTGAGACGTCGGGCCGGTTGGCCTCGGGTGGTTGCCCGCCCTAGACTCCCAGAAATTCGGTCGCGAGCGTATGAGCAAGTGTGAATTCTCCAGACACTCAAGACTCTGGCCGAGGCCGCGAGGGGAGCGAAAGCAGTCACCCAGCGTCGCTCTATTCAGACGGCTCCCCTTGAGGTCGGCGATCTGATGTGGCAGTCATTGGCAGATAATGCGCCACGGAGCTCGAATGACGAGGCGACGTCTAATTCTTGTCCGCTGTCTCGATTGCGGCGATGAGAGAGAGCAGCAGTTGATCCATACTCACCGGTTTGGAGATGACACGGAACAGGCCTGCGTCGTAGGCACGTTTTTGCGTGTCGCTGTTCGTATACGCCGAGACGAGAATGGTTGGTACTGCCGAGCCGGAACGCATCGCTGCCTCGTAGACCTGAATCCCGTCAAGTTTTGGCAACTTAAGGTCGAAAATCGCGGCGCCATAAGAGTGGCCCGCGTTCATCAGATCCAGCGCCGAGGCTCCATCCGGAGCGATGTCAACTTGGTAGTCGCCCATAACTTGAAGGACATCTCGCAGATTGAGGCATGTGTCCATGTCGTCATCAAGGACGAGGATTCGATGAGTCGCCATTTGCCAACTCGAAGGCCGGGCCGTGCGACACGCAGGCATGGGCTGCCATGCGTAGCGACAGCAAGCATCCAATCGTACCGTTTTGAGTTGTCAAAGTGTAGATTGCGATCGCAATAAGAAGCGAAGCTGTCGCCGAGTACACATTGGCTGGCCTGCGCGGAATAACGGTGCGTTTGCTGAAGACGGCGGTTCAGGGGGCTGGGTCATCTTCTGATTCAGCGACGGAGGTCTCATGAAGGCTTGCTTGTGATGGATCTTCCATCAGCAGGCGATGAATTAGGGCGGGCCCATTCGTTTGCTCGGCATCAGCGAGAAAGATTCTTGCGCGTGACCGCTCGATGTCAGTGAAACATGAATGACGAGTCAGCCGCACCACTGCCGACAAGATGTGGTTGCTGAAACGGGTACTCCCGACGTCGACGGCACCGTCACGACAACGGCGAACCAGTGCCGAGGGGGCGGCGCATCCCAGATGCGCAACCGTTTGTCGTGCCAGAGAGTGACGGTTTATTAGGTAACAGATCACGAATTGCGCCGCTGAGAGATCAGTCTCTCATCGGCTTGGTTTCCGGTGTGCGCGACGTCCAGTTTCTCGACGGCGCCGAGGCCTCCGAACGGTCTTGGAGCCAGTCCATCACAATCAGCGAAAGCAGAGCAAGCGATGACCACTCCAACTTCCAGCAGCATGACGAAGAGTGAACGCCTCCGAAAACTTCAGAGCGACGAATTGGCCGGCGTCGAGGGAGGCTGGATGATGCTTTCCCGAGTGTCACTTCAGTATTCGCCGATGAATCCGGGCCGTTTGCAACCGAACGATCCAATTCGACTGCAGCCGCAGGATCCGAATCGATTGTAGGGGACGTTCCACAAGTCCATAGTTTAGTGAACACCGCTGAGTGAGCAGTGTCAGGCGAATTCCTTCAGCAGGATCAGCAGGCAGGCCAGCTGCAC
>CALJUK010000765.1 GCA_937975745.1 uncultured Planctomycetaceae bacterium
TAATGTCCTGCAGGAACTCGGGTGCATTGACGGCTCCGATGATCGCACCCACGCCGATCAGCAGCGTGCAGAAGTAACTCAGCCGTTTGACCGTCTTATCAGAGGCTTCTGGATTGATGTTTCGCTGATAGATATCCCGGACGATGGCTGAGGAAATCATCAACAGATAACTGTCGACGGTCGACATGACGGCCGCGAATGGGGCCGCAACCAGCAGCCCCGCCAGCCAGGGGACACCAGCGTCGGTTGACAGCCGCAACGCCATAGCCGGCATGATCCGGTCGGATTCGACCTCCATACCCGGCAGGATGATGCGAGCACAGCAGAAGATCATCACCAGCGGGAAGTAAATCATCGTGTAGTAGATGGCCACCATCATGATGGCCCGTGTCAGCGTCTTGGAATCTTTGAAGGCCATTAGTCGAACCATGTGGCCCGGTTGGCCCGTGCCGGAAATGGCCCACATGAAGAAGAACGAGATCGCCAGACTGAGTGGCAGGAAACCGACTTGGCTACTGAGGCTTGGACCGGGGCCCGTGACATAAACTCCTTGCGGATTGTCCACGTCGCCACCGTAGGCATAATCATCGAAGGTCGCTTCCACCACGCTCAGGTCATCGTCGGCCAGAAGTTCTGACTGTCGCTGCAAAACACGCTCGATATCGCCCGACGTCACGATCTCCAGAACCTTCGCGGGGAGTGTCGATTCACCAGCCGCAAAGAAACCCGCTTCACGGACTCGCATGACTCGTGGCTGATCCCGTCCCTCTTCCGACACAAGCAACCATCGTCCGACCTGCAAGCGACGTTCCTCGTTAAGAGGTCCGGATCGTTCGATGACGGCTGTTCCATAACGGGGAGGAACCATTTTGGCCATCTCTTTTGTGGCTGATTCCAATCCTCCGACCTGGCCGATCGTGAGCGGCAGCATGATGACCACGCCCAGGACCATCACCACTCCCTGCATGACGTCGGTCCAGACAACGGCGTGAAAACCGCCATAGGTCGTGTAGATTACGACGGCCAGCCCGAACACGAGCAGACAGATCAGGTACTCGCCGGAAACTCCATCCAGAAACGAGTAGCCACTGATCGACTGGGCGACGAACTTTGCTCCGAATTCGTAGGCATCTACGCCATCGAGGAGCGTTCCCAGAATCAGGCTACCCGCCTTGAACTGGGCAATCATGTTGATCGACATGAAAAAGACGATCAGAACCACGGCCATCAAACCCAACGTGCGGCTGTGGAAGCGGTCACGAATGACGTCCGGAACGGTGATCGATCCCGAGAGGCGGGCCACCTGATTCAGTCGTTTGCCCAGCAGGCCCATCGTGCAGATGGGAACGACCATGTAGCTTCCAATCCACAACGCCAGGACCCACCCGTGCGTGTAAATCTTGGATGGAAAACCGGTGAAACTTCCGCCCGAGGCACTGGTGGCAGCGTAGGTCAAGGCGAACGCCCACACGCCCAGGCTACGGCTACCCAGAAAGTATTCGCTCATGAAACTCTTGGAACTGAGCAGTCTGTTGGCGGCCACAGCGATCATCATCACGAACACCATGTAGATGGCGAACGTCACCAACGCCGCAGTGCCTTGTGCTTCAGCCAGAATCGGAAGAAAGTGGAAACCGTTGGAGGTCATAAGTTTGTGCTATGCCTTCGCTGCAGATCGGCTGGGAGGCCAGACTCGGTTTGTGGACAATTTGGCCGGCTTCGAAGATTGCCGGGGTTGGCTGAGTCCGTCAACGAACGAGACGAATTGCCCACGGCGGGAGACTGGGGCAGCCAGGTTTGTCAAACAATCGGTTTGATGAATCCTGGACGTCTGGAGGCAGAATCAGCCAGGTTGCTGTGGCGGCTTCTGGTCTTTGGCATGCATCTCGGCAATCTCTTCTGCCAAGTCTTCCCCTTCGTGCGCGGCGCCCAAGTCGTCTTCGACAATGAAACGCGTACAGAGGTAGATCGTGACGATGTCTGCGGCCAGCCAGGGAAATCCGACTCCCCAGAAGATCCAGGATGGGATGCCAAACACCGTGGGAAGGTTGTCGGCAGAGACATTCGAACTCCCCAGGTAGCCGTTGAAGTAGCAGTAAGGAACAGTCCAGGCAAAGGCCGCGGCCCATACCGCCAGAATGACCCACGCCTCCCGTCGACAGTGGAGATAGATGGGGTCGAACTCAGGTTTGGCGGACGACGATGTCGGAGAATTCATTTACGGGCTCCCACGCGGCGGTGGAGTGGGGGAAGGCAACACGGCGAGAAACGATTCGTGTCAATCTGGAATTTAGTGTGACGCAACAACGGCGGTTACGGCAACAATAGATGTCGCCTTGGCCGAGTATCGAAGAGGCGATTCTAGCCCGGGGCATTCCCCGATGCCACCAGATATTTCGCAGGATAGGGCGGATTCGGTAGATTGCCGTCAGAGTCGGGCGGGCAGGGGTTCTGCGTGCCGCTGGATGTCTGCTTTCAACGTTTGTTTGCAATTTTCCCCTTGCAGGCTTTGCGCAATCGATGCAGAATGTAAAATCCAACCCGGCGGCGCGGTCGACTGACGTGGGCCTCGCTGGTGGGTGGTTGTCTTCGAATGTCGTTGGGCAGCTCGTTCAGCCGGTTGGCCGGCTTACTTCGGTAATTGCGACATTGGATCGTTCTGCGATGACTGGCTCGTCACGCATATCACGTGCAATTCTGCTGGCGGTGTACGGACTGACGTCCACCGTAGGGGCGGCATTGCACCTGCACGAGCACGTCCATCAACACACGCATCACGCTGCGGCCCATGCGGCCTGTCATTCGCACGTCGCGTCCGAATTCACGCACCAGCACACGCATTCGGGCCATACCCACACGCATCGGCACAACACCGGCCAAGCCGACGCGGCCGGGACACTGACCGGCGAGCATTGTCCGGCAGATCTCCCGCTGGTTCCCATTCAGGAACACGATCACGACTGCGTTGTCTGCCATTTGCTGGCAGCCAAGGTGATGGCCCCGGTCATCGGCATCTCTCTCGATTCGAATGCCACCCTGCGGGCTGGCGTCGTGGAATTGGACTCCCGTCCGATCCGACGTGCCCCTCTTCTGCCGGTTTCGCGCGGTCCACCCACCGCTGCGGACTTCTCTGCTGCCTGACCAGCTGACGTTTCGGTCAACTCTTGCGCATGCGCGGCTGTGGTTGGCGTTGTCGAATCTCACCGGACATGTGCTGGTGCCCATTCGAAACGCTGCACTTGGTCGCATGCCGCAGTCCGATCGCGAACGGGCGAGTCACGGCGATGTGTCTGTTGGTGTTTTTCGAATGCCTTCGGGCGGCTTGGGCTGAAACACTGCTTCGCCTGAACTTCGCTGCGCATCGCCCAAAACTCAATTTGGACAACGCTTCAGGCAACAGCCGTTGCGCGAATATCGATTCATCATCTTCCTTACGTTGTTCTTTTTATCGCAATAGCTCGCAGAGAACACGCGCCTGCCGCGTGTCGATAGGCGTGCTCCCATTCAGAAAGTGACTTTCATGACTTTTCGACGCATATTGAACCGTCGCGGTTTTACACTGATTGAACTCCTGGTCGTCATCGCGATCATCGCCATCCTGATCGCGCTTCTGCTGCCGGCTGTCCAGCAGGCGCGCGAAGCGGCCCGGCGTTCGCAGTGCAAGAACAACCTCAAGCAAATCGGCCTCGCGCTTCATAATTACCACGATACGCATCGAGTCTTTCCGTCCGGTTGGATCGCCGTCGATGCGGGGGCTCACTCCGCCCACGAAGGCGTCAGCGGCGTGGGTTGGGGAGGTATGATTCTGCCATACCTCGACCAGGCGCCGCTTTACAATCTGTTCAATGCGAATGCTGCCATCAATGCGGCATCCAATGATGCCTGGCGGGAAACGCCGCTGGCTGTCTTCCGGTGCCCGTCCGACCCGCAGCCCGAATTCTGGAACATTGGCGAAGAAGGAAATGCAACCAACATTTTGGCGAAACTGCCGTCGGCCAACTATGTCGGAGTATTTGGAACCGAAGAGTTGGACGGCTGTGAGAATACGGCAGGGACGGCCCCCGTGTTGGCGAACGGCCAATGCAAAGGGGACGGCATGCTCTACCACAACAGCAAGGTGGCGATTCGTGACATTACCGACGGGACAAGCAATACCATCTTTGTGGGTGAGCGGAAGACCGATGCCACACAAGGCTGGCATTCGACGTGGCCCGGCATGGTTCCCGAAGGAGAGGAAGCGTTTCAGCGCGTTCTCGGTTCGGCCGACCACACACCGAACCATCCGTCGGCTCACTTCGATGACTTCAGCAGCTTTCACGAAGGGGGAGCGCACTTCGTAATGGCAGACGGTTCGGTCCGGTTTGTCGGTGAGAACATCAGCAATCAGATTTACAACCATATAGCGACAATCACGGGAGGCGAAGTCGTCGGCGAGTTCGATCAGCCGCTTTCGCACGGAAGTCTCGATGCCGGGGGTCGGCCTGAGGTCGGCCCCCGCCGTCGCGATTTGGCGTTTGTCGTGCCCCCGTCCAAGCTGTCTTGTGCCAATCCAAAGACTCGTCGTATAGTCCCGGCGGAATTCACTTGAAAACCGTAGGGATGAAGTCATGGCCAGCGACCAGATACCGCCGCCCGACCAGATGCCATCGCCCGAAGAAGGGCTCGACGACAACAATGTCGACGAACTTTCTGACGCGGATGTGTGGGCTGCCGACGAAATCGAGTTGGCCTATCGCCGCGCGTTGGACGCAATCGAGTCTGTCGAGCAGTCCGAGTCGGACGTGTACTGTTCGGGCGAGAATGCCGACGACACCGATGATGGATCACACGACGGCCACGTGATCGAGAATCCTTCGGCGGGCGACGGCCACCCGTCGGCGATGGGCTCCGCTCCAGCGGGTCTGCCGAAAGGGGAACGGCCCGAAAGGGACGTTCCCAAGACGGACCGCGGCGAATCGGCTCACGCGGCGGAGGTGGTCGCTTCGGACAACGATCGCCCGTATGCAGGGCGCTCTCGGGGTGGGATGCCGCCTGACGGACTGTTCCCGTCAACTCCGGATGTCAGATCGCCCGTTTCCGGCGTCACTCCTGAGGCCGTCATCGAAGCCATCCTGTTTGTCGGTGGTCAGCCGACGACGACGAAGAAACTTGCCAGGCTACTGGGGGAAGGGTGGGATGCCGATCGGGTCGACAATGCCATCGAGAGTTTGAACGACCGTTACCGCCATGAATGCCGACCCTACGAGATTCGCCTTGGCGAAGGGGGGCATCGCATGTTACTGCGAGACGAGTTTCAAAAGGTTCGTAATCGCGTGTTTGGTCTGGGACCGCGCGAAGTCCGCTTGTCGCAGGACGCACTCGAGATCCTGGCCTTGGTTGCGTACCGGCAGCCCATCACCCGTCCCGAGATCGAAGCCGTCTGCGAGCGAATTGCGGGGGGGAGTCTTCGCCAACTCGTGCGGCGCGAACTGATTGCTGTCGAACGCGAAGTCAGCGACGACGGCCCAGCACGGGTCTGTTATCGGACCACGCCCCGGTTCCTGCAGCTGTTTGGTCTGACCGGCCTTGAAGAACTTCCGCGGCCCGATCAACTCTCATTCAAATGACCGGCCTTCGCAAAACGGTCAGGCCGACCAGGATCGCTGTTCGCTGGATGGAGTCGAGTTTTTCTCATCCAGCGTCTCGGTCAGATTGAAGTGCGGCTTGCGGACTTGTTTCTGCATCAGTTCCAGCCAGGTCTCCCGGTGCATTTCGAGAATCGAGATCGCATCGCGAATCTGCTGGGGATCGCGGTCGACTTCAACCAGCGACAACTGGCGGAAGACGAACAGGAAGATCGATCCCACGTCGGCGATCAATTCGCGATCCACCGCAGGATTCAGGCCGGAGAGCAGTTCGCCGACGAAGTCACGGGAACGTTCAATGGCTGCCCGGGCGGTTTCCATCTCGTTATTCTGTAGCGCAACTTCGGCCTGCCGGGCGAAACGGATGGCCCCGTCGATAACCATCAGGTGCAGTTGCTCGGGAGTGGCTGTCAGAACTTGGTTTTCCAGATACGGGTCAGATTCTGCCACGCGTTCGGCCCTCCAATGACTGTGTAGTGGTGTTGAGTGATTGAGTTTTTGACGGCTCGGTTGCCTCAGGTCTGTCGTCTCGCGGAGGCTACTTCGACGATGACGCAATGACGCCCAGTGACGCCAACGCCTGTTGCTGTCCATTCAGTGAACTCAGTGCCGACTCCATCTGAGAGAACTGAGTCAACAGGCGTGTCTTCTTGGCTTCCAGCAGAATGTTCAGTTGATCGATGCGCTTTTGAGTGGCGTCAATGGAGGCCTGGGAAGCTTCCTTATCGGTAATAAACGTTCCGCTGTACGGGTCGCTAAACGACGTTAGCGTGTCCTTGAATCGCTTCGAGAAGCCTTCCGTCAGGTCGGTGAAAAACTCGGTGAGCTCGCTGGAATTACTGTTGAAGGCATCGTCGACCTTCGTACTGTCGAACGAGAGCTTGCCGTCCGTCGTCACTCGGATCCCGACGTCCGCCAGTGATCGAAATGTGTTGTTCCCAGCGCCGTAGCTGGAAGTCAGGATCGAGTCCAGTCGGCTGTTGACGCGCAGGACGATTGTTTCCCCTTGGAGAACGCCTCGGCTATTGTTTGCCAGGTCGTACTTGGTGGACGACTTGACTGTATCAATGAAGGAGTTGTACTGGGTGACGAGTCCTTTCAGGGCGGACTTCAAAGGGCTTGAATCGCGCGAAACCTGGACCACAGCCGTATTCCCGGTGATTTGGTTCACCGTAACATTCACTCCAGCCGCAGTCTTCGTGAACGTGTTGGTATCGGAGGCGATCACCAGGCTGTTCTCGACCGAATCTCCAACTCGCAGCAACGCGTCCTGCCCGTTGGTCATCTTTTTGAAGCCCAGTCCCAGGCCACCATCATCGATAGTCAACCGGCCTGCATAGCCTGACTGCGCGGAAGTCAGAATCAGCCGCGTGGCGTTGAACGCGGAACCGTCGTCGACAACAGACGCTTTGACAATTCCGCTGTACTTGATGAGCTTGTCGGCGACATCGTGCAGCGTGTCATCCGCGGTGATCTCGACAACCGCCGTCAAACGGCTGTTGATTTTGCCTGCCACGGCCGTCCCAAGGATGCGCAGATCGGCTGCGGTTGTCGAACCGATCTCTGACACAGACATCGTGCCGGCTCCGCCAGCGGTGTCGATCAGTTCGAAGCCGTCTCCGGTCTCATTTAGCTGCGCAGTCACCGAGATGTCGCTTGAGGAATTGATCCGCTGGATAACGCCTCCGAGAGAAGTGACCGAGCTGCCGATGTTAATGACGGCTTTGTTTCCCGCGGAGTCCGTGATTTGAAAGCTTCCGGATGCAACAGGCCCGCCATCGGGCGCATAAGTGGCGAGTTCCGTCGCGTCGTTCACATGTCGCAGTGACAGACTTCCCGAAGCGACTTCCGCGGTCGCGTCATCGACGGCAATCCCCAGTTGTGTGGCTGTCGTACTCCCCCCGACGTCGGCGATGATCAGATTGCTGGCAGTCGCTCCAGATGTATCGCGAATGACGATGCCCGTTCCTGTGCTGTCGACTTCGGCAACCAGCTGGAGTGGGGTTCCGGCGTCTTCTGCTCCGTTAATCGCCCGCAGAATGGCGTCGAGCGAATGCGCATTCGAAACATCGATTGTCGCCGTCGCTCCCGTTCGATCTGTCAAAGAGATCTGGCCTAACTGGTCGATCCCCTGGCCACCGCGTAAGTTTCGAACCAGGACGCTGCCCATGTCGGACAGCAGGTGGTCTCCGGTGAGTGTTGTGCCGACGGCCGTTTCGTCCAATCCGAGCTGGTGAACGACGTTGGCTGTGTTGAGATTGGTCACGGCGAGCGGGCTGCTTCCCCCTCCACCCGTATTGTCCTCCAGGACGAGTCGCCCGTTCGATAGCGACGCCGTCACGCGGCCGCCGTTGTCTTCGTTGTCATTGATCGCGACGAGGACGTCGTTCAGCGTGGTGGCATCGTCCAGGTTGACATCCAACGTACTGTCGTCTGTCAGTGTGATGCGGAAGTCAGCCACGCCAGCGATCTGTTGAATCTTGTTTTCATCGTTGAGCTGGCTCAACGCGAAGTGTCCCGAGACGTTGTACACGCTGCTTCCGGTGAGTGTGGCTTGTGAGACGCTTCCGGCAATGCCCAAGTCACTGGCAGCCTGACCGTTGTTGAGATCAACCACCGACAGGTCGTTGGCCGTTGCGCCTGTCGTGTCGGTCAAAGCCAACCGGTCTCCCTGCATTGAAGCGGTGACCGAGATTGTTGTCACGGAGTTGATGGCGTCGACGACGTCCGACACGGTGTAGGTCGAGCTGAGATCGACGTCGGCAGTTGCACCGCTGCGATCCGTGATACGGATTGTCCCCCGCGAGACTCCGTTTCCATTGTTGAGCGCATCCAACAGTGTCGGTTCATTCAGACGTCGGCCCGAGGAGACGGTCACCGTGCCGACCCCTGGTTTCTGCAGGGCATTCGCGAACCCGGTCGAGCGAACACTGTGGGTCGAGGCCCGCTGCAGAGCCTTAAATGAAAACGACCCGGTCGACGACGAATCGGTCGTTGTAACGGTGAGCTGGTTCGTGTCGGTGTTCGTCAGCTTGAAACTGCCGAACACACTGGACTGGCCGAGTGACGTCGCGGACGAAGCCATCGACAGGACCGCGCTTTCGATGACGCCCATCGCAGCCTGCCGACTGTTAAAGCCATCGATGCGCTTCTGGAGCTTCTGGATCTCAAGCTTCTGGTTGGTGACCAGCGCGTCGACAATCGAATGGAAGTCCAGACCGCTATAGAGTCCGGTGCCGGTACTGATGGTACCCATAGTTCAGCTTTGCGCGAAATCGGCTTGACGGCTAACGTTGCAGTGACGTTGCAGGCAATATTTGGCTTCGAACGCGCCTTGTGAATCACACTCAGCGCAGGAGGGAACCCGCGTGCATTCGCCCGTAAAACAGCGATCGATCGTTTGTGGTCGAAAACTTGAGCTATTCTGATCCCACGTCCGCTCAAGGACCGAAGTTGTCCTTGCCGGTCTGCATTCCCGTGACGCGTCTTCCCACGACCTTTTTCCTGACGACACCCGCAACGCGGAGGCCGTTACGAAGAAGTTGGTCGCGTCGCGAATCAGGCATCGAATCCCAGCACCTGAATCAGCGGACCGAAGGCCCGATTCACCAGGTCCTGGTCGTCTTCGGAGAGTTCTTCCCGCCAGCGGCCCGTCTTTCCCGATTGAATGTGCCGATCAGTGATGAGATGTCGGCGGTCGTAACGGATGTCTCGCGTATTTGTCTCGGCCACACCGACGTCCACGCCAAGGGATTCGGTGTCGTGTCCCTTGGTGTCGTTAACGGCCTCCATGACTTTTTTCAGTCGACCCATGCTATTTTCCTCGCCGATTGTCCGACATTCGGACAGACGCAGCATGATGCCCAGCTTGGTTGCTGCCTGAAAGATGACGGCTTCGGGGTGGTCAACAATGTGACCATACGGAATCAGCATAATGCCGGGAAGACACATGCCAGTTTGCAGCGAGCGGTAGGCTTGCTGGGTGAATTCCATGGCCGTTGCCAACGAGATATCATGCAGTCGGATCTGGGAGACAACCACATCGCGCGGGTCGCGATAGTTAAAAAACGGCCTCACATCGGGGCGCTGGGCGAATTCGACCAATGCCGGTGTGATGCTGTGACCGTGGATCAGGTAGTTCTCACGGGGATTCAGCTGGTCGAGACATTCGTCGACTTCGAGTGGTGAATTCGGGCTGAATGCATGGTACGAAATCTGTTCTCGCCGCCAGAGACTGCGAAACACGTTGTAGGTCCATACCGTTCCGGATCGTGGAATGCCGAAGTTGAGAATGATCATGAGAGTTCGAGTCCATTTCGGATGGAGGAGTCGTTCGGCGCGAGAAACTTCGGTCGCGGGACCATCTTTCCCTGCGTGTCCACTTTCTGTGATTCGGATTGAGACGCGTGCGTCATCAAGTCGCGATACGGGTGCGGATCGCGATGGAAGTCGACCAGGCGGCCTTGGTGTTCCAACAGGACCGTGTCACATTCGATGCCGCACCGCTGCATCTCGCAGACAATGTCTGCAGCACGCCATTGGGTCGCGACGATCACAACGTCAACCGGATGGTCGATCAGGTGGTCGCGGAACAAGATGTCCTGTCCCATTCCAGGCACGTAGGTGCCCACCTTGTTCCGGTCAGAGTCGACGACAATTGGGAAGTGTTCTGCAGTCAGACCGTACTGGTTGATGAATGCGGCCGCTTTGCCGGTTCCGCCCCAGATCGCCGTCTTGATCCCGCGTTGAACGAGTTCGGCCAAGCCTGCTTTTACGGTTCGGGCCGACTCGACTGCGTGACTGCGGAAGCGAAGCGAAGCAGTGGCGTTGGCGATGTGTCTGGGGACCGGTTGGAATGCGCACAGCCCAAAGACGACCTCGCCACCGTACCCTGTATCAATCAGCTGCACTTCGCTCGAGCAGCGCTCCAGCATTCGCCGTAACGAGACGGTCGTGAAGTGCGAGTTGTGTTCATAGAAGAAGTCGACCGTTCGGCCCAGCTTCAGAACATGGTCGACGCAAGGAACTTCGATCAGCAGAGACGTTTCGATTTCGTGCCAGCTGGCGGCGAATTGCAACTGCTGAATGAATCCGAGTGGGTTCATCAGATGCTCGAGCACATGTCGGCTGACGAGGAGGTCAGGGCGTAGCTCCTGCAAGTGAACTGTCGGCAGGAACAACTCCGCTCGGGCCTCGATCTTTCCATTCTCGGTCTCAATCGTCGAGTTGGGGTCAAAGCCGATGCAGCGGACATCCGGCCGCACCTGGGCCACCGCACGGAGGAGATGCCCTTCGCCACAGCCAATTTCGACCAGAGTGGCGTCGGGCGGAAGCCGGTCGAGAATGACGCGATGAATGTCCTGCAGATGTTTCGACCAGATGGTGCCGCTGTTGAACATCAGGTTCGGTTTGTCGGAATAAGGAACATTGGCATAGTCGAACTTGCAATTATAGATGTGGCCGCAGTCGACGCAGCGAAGAAAGTCGTGCGGCAGCCTTGGCATACTGCGAGCCTGCTCGGCTGACGTGGGCCACGCCAGAGTCGTTAGGGGCAACTGGCCGCCATCGAAGAACGGTGTTGCGACATGGTGCCCGCACGCCGGACAGGTGCTCTCGCGGAGGATGTCCGTCAGTGGGATGTTTGCGGCTGACTTTTGGCTCGAGGAATCGTCCATAATTCTCTCCGTGTTTCGCCAACAGGCGACTCGTTTCGCCGTGAATCGGATGTCGAATTCTGAGGGAGTCCCGGTGACCGGTTGGCCCGTAGAGCGGGCCGTAAGCGGTGGTGCTGCTGTTACGCCGCCTTCCGGTGTCCGGCTGCAACGGCTCGTTCCAAGAAGTCCGTCAATTCGGTCAGGACCGAGCGGTTGTTGAAGACTTGTTCGCGGGCTGCTCGAAGTCGCTGCTTGATGTCGGCCCGGTGTTCCAGGTCGTTGGCGATGGATGTCGCCTTCCAGACGTATTCGCCGCGAGACCCCACGATGGTGTCGATAACATTCGCCTGTTGGAGCAGGCCGGAGGTCACCCTTCCACGCATGAACTGTGACGGCTGGGTGATGACAGGTTGGCCCAGCCATAAAGCTTGATAGGATGTGTTTCCCCCGCCGAAATGAATCGGGTCGAGGATGATGTCTGAGAGGGACATCAGGTTGAGGAAGTCGTCCCCATTGAGCCGCGGCAGGAAGTGGACCCGGTTGAACGCGTGAGCCAGTGATCGTCTCAGCCGACGGCCGAGCAGATCCGACCAATGGCGGTGTAATCCGTGGATCAGGACGATGTGTCCTTCGCGATCTCGATCCAGGATGTCATGCAGGTAGCTGTCGAACTCGGGGTGCATCTTGAACAGACTCTGCGGGCAGGCATACAGCCGACCGCCCTCGGGAAGGCCGTAGGCCGAGCGAGGCTTCCGTTTCGCGAGCTCGGGAATCGGCCGGTAATATGCGGGTGGATGCTTCAACCGGATCAGCCGTTCGGTGTAATGCTCGTCGGCCGTGTCGGTCTCGATCAGTTCACTGGAAATGAAGTAGTCAATTTCGGGTGAGCCCGTGGTGATGGGGTGTCCCCAAGTGACACATTGCACCGGGGCCACGCGAGCCCGCGCCAGCGATTGTGTGAAGGGATCCATTCCAATGTCGGAGTAAAACAGAACATCAAGCCGAGATTTGGTCAGGATCGCCAACGCCCGTGGCACATTCTCGGAGAGGACGACGAATTCGTCACAGTTCTGGCGAATGTGCTTCGCGACCGGATCGGGATGCTCCACATGTGAGAAGACTGTGACATGAAAGCGGTCGCGCGGGAGTTCTGAAATCAGGCCCTCCATGAGGGCCCCGATGGTGTGACTCTTGAGGAACTGCGACAAGAAGCCAATATGAATCCGGCCGTCCTGTTGGTTCGAACCGAGCTCCTCCGGTTCAAATGACGAGGTAATCATGCGGCTGAGGCGTTCTCCAGTCGCTCGCTCATTGAACCCCTGATAACCGAGGTAAAATGTCGTTGGCGTTAAACCGCTGGCGGCGTCGTACTGGAAGCCGTCCTTCTCCAGTTCTTCCAGTTGAGCAAACAATCGTTCTCGCCAGTCGAGCATGTCCTGCATTGACTGGTAGACCGGTGGAAGCATCAAGGCGGACTGCAATCGCAGGCGATCGCCGTTTGGCCCGTGCAGCGCTTTTCGGAAGTGTTCTTCCGCCCGGGTGAGCTGTCCGATGTTGCGGTAAACGTCGGCCAGGTTGCCGTGGTAGACGGACTCGTCGGGAGCCAGTTCTATGGCCTTCACGTAGCAGCGGACACAGTCTTCCCAGCGTGCGAGCTGATTGTAGGCGTTCCCGAGATTGTTCCAGCAGTCTGCGTGATCCGGCTTGATTGCGAGGACGCGTTCAAAGCATTGGCGGGCGGCGTTGAAATCGCCGGAATGGAACAACGCATTCCCCAGAGCGTAATGCGTCTGGACCTGGTCCGGGTCAAGCGCGAGTGCCCGAGCGGCACAGCGGTCGGCTTCGTCGTTTTTGCTCTGATAGAACAGAACGCGAGCCAACGCGATCCAGGCTTTGACAAACTTGTCATCCACCTCGATTGCTCTGCGGTAACTCTGTTCGGCCGAGATCAGCTCTCCCTGCGATTCGTCGACTCCGCCGAGATTGAGGAGCCCTTCTTTGAACGGGGGCGGTTGCTGGACCAGTCGAGCGTAAGTCTCTCGGGCTTCGTCCCAGCGTTCCTGGTCCTTCAAAAGAGAACCGAGATTGTTGAGCGCTTCGTTGTAATCGGGCCTGAGTGCAATGGCCCGGAGAAAGGACTGTTCGGCCGCCGTCAGGTCACCCAGGTCTCGCAGGGTATTGGCCAGGTTGAAGTGCAATTCGGGGGCGTCGGGGCAAAGTTCGACGGACCTTTCGAATTGGGCGCGAGCTTCTTCGAGCCGTCCTTGCCGCA
>CALJUK010000766.1 GCA_937975745.1 uncultured Planctomycetaceae bacterium
GTTTCGAAAGTCATCTGGCAGAACGGTGCCGTACTAATTCGGCTGCGGGCACCGATATCGGACGTGTCCCGAGACGATCGTGGAGACGACACGGCCAAGTCCAGGAAACCCATTGAATGGTGTGTTCGAGCTGGCCGAACGAAGGCAACCGGCATCGAATGACCAGCGGACTTTAGGGTCGATCAGCGTGATATCGGCGTCGGCGTCCGGCTGCAGCGTTCCCTTGGAAAGTCCCAGTACACCCGCTGGCCCGGTGGTCAGCCGTTCGATGACTTGTGCCCAGGTGAGGTGTCCCGGCTCAACCAGAACCGAGCCGCAGACCGGGATCACTGATTCGAGCCCAACGATTCCGAAGGGAGCCTGGTCCAATTCGCACAGTTTCTTCTCTTCGGCGGATGGTTCGTGATCGGAACAAATTGCATCGATCGTTCCGTCCTGCAGTCCGGCGATCAGGGCATCGATATGATCGCGTGAGCGGAGCGGCGGGAGGACCTTGTGATTGGTATCAAAGCTCCGCATCGATTCGTCCGTCAGCGCCAAGTGATGCGCTGTCACATCGGCCGTCACTCGGACTCCATCCGTCTTTGCGCGGCGAACCGCGTCGACACCCCGCCGAGTCGAAAGGCACATCAGGTGGATATGCCCACCGGTCATCTCGGCCAAAGCGATGTCGCGGATGACCATGATTTCTTCCGCAGCGGCGGGAATTCCCCGGAGGCCGAGCAGCGTGGAGTGAAAGCCTTCGTGCATTAACCCGCCGGTCAGCAGTTCGGGGACTTGCGGGAAGTTGAGGATCGGCTTATTGAACATTCGCGAGTATTGCAGGGCGCGGCGCATGATTTCGGCGTTGGCGATCGGCTGCTTGGCATCGGTAAAACCGACCGCCTGTCCTTCCACCAGCAGCCCGATTTCGGCCAGTTCTTCGCCGGCGTGTTTCTTGGTGACGGCACCCAGGGGAAAGATGTGGCAGTGGCCGGCCCGTTCTCCCTGCAGTCGAATGAATTCCGCAGCGGCCCGGTTATCGACGACCGGCTCGGTGTCAGGACGGACGGCGACACTGGTGAAGCCCCCTGCCAGAGCAGACGCCGTTCCCGTGGCGATTGTCTCGTCTTCTTCGAATCCCGGTTCGCCGAGCGAGGCGTGCAGATCGATCAGGCCGGGACAAACCAACAGACCGGTTGCATCAAGTTCGACAGCGTCGGCGGGTGGACGCTGATCGATGCCAACAATTTTTCCGTCGGCGATCAGCAGGTTTCCGATACGATCGAGCCCCTGGCTGGCGTCGATCAATTGGCCACCGCGAATGTGAAGTGTCGTCATGTGCGTTCCCGCTCTCCCTGTCGACTGACGGGCCGGCCTACAAACCGGCGGGAGAAAGTCCCTGCGTTTGCCGGTATTGATGCAACAGATACAGGCACGACATTCGGATCATCAGCCCGTTGGTAACCTGCTCCAGGATGGTCGAGTGGGGGCCGTCGGCAACAGCCGGCGTGATTTCGACACCACGATTGATGGGGCCCGGGGCCAGAATGAGAACGTCGGGCTTGGACCGCCGAATCCGTTCGAGATTCATCCCAAACAAGTGGGCATACTCTCGAATCGACGGGAAAAAGGCCCCCCGCTGCCGTTCGAATTGTATCCGCAACAGATTGATGCAATCGGTTTCCTGAAGGATGTCGTCCAGGCTGTAGGAGACCTCGACCCCCATCTTCTCGATTTCTGGCGGGATCAAAGTGGTCGGCCCGCAGACAATGACGCGGGCCCCCAGTTTGGTCAGACCCCAGATATTTGACCGGGCGACCCGGCTGTGGAGGATGTCGCCGACCAGTGCCACCGTTAAACCGGCCAGTGTTCCCCGCTGTTCGCGGATGGTCATCAAATCGAGCAAGGCCTGTGTCGGATGCTCGTGGGTTCCGTCGCCTGCGTTGAGGACGCTGGCCTGAACGTGTGACGCCAGCAGTGCTGGTGCCCCCGGAGTGCGATGCCGAACGACAACCAGCGAGGCCCCCAGCGACTCGATGTTGCGGGCCGTGTCGATAAAGCTTTCCCCTTTGGACAGACTGCTGCCGCTGGGAGAAAACTCAATCGTGTCGGCGCTCAGCCGTTTCGCCGCCAGGCTGAAGCTGGTCCGGGTCCGCGTGGAGGGCTCGAAGAACAAATTTGCCACGACTGCGCCCGTCATGGCCTTCAGCTTGGTTTCCCCCGGCTGGGCCAGGCGTTTGAATGCGGCCGCCTGGTCCAAAATGATGGTAATTTCCTCGGCGGAAAGCTCTTCCAGGCCGAGCAGGTGCTTGCGCTTCCAGGTTGTCGTCGCGGGCGTGGCTGCCACGGGCTAACGATCGATCAAAGGGGGCCGAACTACGGATCATCGATGGGCAAATCGTAGCATCGTCTGCGGGCCGGTTCAACGCGCCACACCTTCCCGACAAACGACCATCACAGATTCGAAGCCGGCGGCTCGAATGGGTTGGGCGGAAACGGGCGAGCCGCGTTGACCTCGCTGGCCGACGTGGGTTCGGCCGGGGGGGACTCCTTCGGGAGCAAGGCCTTCGCCAATCGTTCGACGTCGATGCCGGGTGGCTCGGACGAGCGACGGGGCACGCCGGAAACAGAGACGGTCGAATCGACCGGGGCAGCCGTCGTTGCGGGACCCGTAAACTCGAACGGGCCGGTCACGATTCCCTCGATTCGCAGTCCATCGGTTTCCAGCGGGACGGCTTCCCCCGCTTCGGCCGACTTCAGCCCGGCAATGACAACACCCGCACGAGTTACCGAGCCTTCCCCGGTGAGAGTCAGCACGTCTTGCCAACTGGCCGGCGGAGCGTCGCTGACCAACTCGAAGAGCGCCGTGGGCACGTCTGTTCTCAGGTCAAAAATGCAGTCGACGGCACGGACATCGATAAAGCCCGGCCGAGCCAACGGGTCTCCCCAGGGAACTCGGACCAGAGGTCCCGATTGGCGGGATGTGACGTGAGAGAGTTGGAGTTGTACTGATCGCGACGAATCGGGCAGCGGTAGTGTCACGACCGATTCGGCATTCAGCAACAGCGTGTTCTCGATCTGGACGACCATCGGACATTGCCGAGCTCGCGCTACCGAGACCTGCTCGAACAGCGAGTCACGGACCGACAGCTCGCCCCCGCTGCGGTCCTGTTCGTCGAGCAGCGACCAGGCGATGGCTGTCCAGGGGGAAGACTTGGCTGCCAGAGGTTCCACGGGGAGGCCACGGAACCGGCAGCTGTCGACCGTAACGACCTGTGCATGGACCTTGATGAGCGATCGGAATGCCATGCTGTCGGGGCGGCCATTCGAATGAGAGGCATCCGCTCGAAGTGTCACACCGCGGAGGGAGACCTGATCGGCCCACAAAGTCAGTGGCCTGTTGCGAATGACAATTTCCGCTTCGATACCGGCTGCCGCTTCCAGAAGGATCGGGCCGACAGCGGATATCTCGGCGGCCTCGTACGGACCGGCTGTCGTCAAGCGAATGACTCCGTCCGGACCGGGCAACGGAAGGGGCTGCAGTTTCTCGGCGAGCCTGGCTGGGGTGTCCGGGGGAGGCGTGGTTGGGCCAGGCGAACCTCCCTGCCCCAGGCCCGACAATGCCGTTGTCAGAGTTGTCTCGGGAATTGCCGTCCGGATTCGCTCGGGAACACCGGCGGCAATGCGGAGAAGTTCTGTGCGAGCTCCCTGGTCCAACAATGCGAGCGATGCGCCGGAAATGGCGAATAGGCAGGCAGCCACGACGGGGAGAACGCCGATCGGTTGCGGAGAACGCTGCAGCGGGAGGACGCGGTCAAATCCGGAAAACTGCGAGCGGAATGCCTTCAGTTGTTTCTGCTGTCCGCGGCCGACCTTCCCGAGAAGTGCAATGGCGTCGGCAGCCGATTGCGGTCGATCAACGGGCGAACGGCGTGTGAGTTTCAGAATCAGTTCTGCCAGCGAGGCCGGTGTCTCGGGAGCCCATGTTCGCACGTCACCGATCAGACGCGTCTGGTGCGCAGCCAGTTTTGCCAGCGGATCTCCTGTGGGGAACGGAGGCCGACCGGCGAGCAATTCATAGAGGAGGCAACCGACCGCATACAGATCGGAGAGGGGGCTTGGTTGTTGCCCGGTACCGATCAGTTCGGGGGCAACTCCGTCGTACCGCTCGGGCGGCCAACCGGCATGGATTGTCAGCGATGGAGAGACCGCGGGGTTAATGCAGGCATCAACGAGAACCGGTCGACCGGTCGGTGTCAGGCGGATGTTTGGAAGGCGAATGTCGCCGTGGACGCAACGAGCGGAATGCAATTGGCCGAGACCTTCCAGCATCCGGCGGGCCAGCGACTGAACAATGGGCGCGGGGAATCGGCCGCGGCGAACCAGCAACTCTGCCAGATTGGGACCGCCGACATACCGGCTAATCAGGATCAGTTGCCCGTCGCTCTGCGGGCTGGAATGCGGAAAAACGATGGCCGGGTGGCGAAACTCGCCCATCCGATGCAGAAGTTCGCCCACTTGGCGTCCCGACTCAGCCAGTCGTTCTTCTGATTGCTTGACCAGCTTGAGGACGTAGAGGTCGTCACGTTCCCGCGGTCGGGCCAGAAATGTGGCTCCCTGGGGACCCTCTCCCAACTGGTCGAGCAGCACACAAGGACCGACCTGAAGGGCACGCGGTGCATTCGATTCGAGGATACGGGCCTGAAACGGCGTCAGTTTGCCCGCCTGCAGCAGAGCATCAATCCAGACGAAATCAAACGCCGGGACATCGCGCGCAAGTCTGCGGACACGACCACGGCAGGCCCGCAGGTCGGCCGGAGTACACAGTCGCAGATCCGCCATCAGGCGGCTGAGATGCGGCGACAACGGCTCCACGTCGAGTTGGCATCCTTTCCAAACGACCGCAGTCGAATTCTGCTTGATCCGACGACAAACAGCCAGAACCCACGTGTTGGCCGGGAGAACTGCGAGGAATTTATCGCACAAAACCCAAAGTCAGGGCAAGTGGAGTGTTGCGCCGGCTGCGAATTGTCGGGCTGCGGTCAACGGTCTGGTCCTCAACGCGTCATTCAATGCCCCAGCGGCGAGCCATTCTGGCGGTGGTCGAGGTCCCAGCGATGCCTCTCGTTCCCGTCATTGCGTGACGCGATGAATGTGAGGCTGCAGATCGATGCGCGATGCGAGAGATTTGGCGAAAAATGTTGCACAGCAAGCTGCGAAATCGTGTAAAGCCGGATGATTCATGAGAGTTGCACTTTCCATAATAGACGGAACCGGTAACAATATTGTTGGAATCGGTTCAGGTTCCGTGGTTTCGCGAGATTGCCTTGAAGTCGTGGGTCCGGTTCTGGCCGATAACACTTGATAGGATCGGTGTTTCGGGCGAAGTTTGCGTTTTGGTGAGTCGGTGTCCAGGTGGTGGTCCGATTGGACTGCGCCCTGGAATGTTGCCTTGTCTGCGGGTCGTCGCGATCGTCACTGACGTCGGCTGCTCGTAATCGATTGTGGCAAGACCAGGCTCGGACTCGCAGGCAGCGTCAGGCGTTGGGAATGGATTGTCGCGGCATTCTGCAGCGTATTTGTGGCGGGTGTCGCCAGGATCCTTTGTTTGGCGAAATTGGTAGCAGTTGGCCAAGCAAAGCGGACACAGGATTCGGCATCGGGCGTAATTCGAACAGCCGGAAAGCTCGACCAAGAGCTCGGCTTGATGAGAGTTATCTGCCTCCTGCCCTATTGGACCTCGAAGGGCGAGTTCACCGAAATGGTCCGCGGCCTGTTGGTCGTGGTGTCTGCACTGGGTAACTCGCTCGGCCGAAGTCGCCGCAACACTAGATAGGCTGGGCTCGGATGGATCTACGGAGCATTCTGAAGTCAACCAAGGTCGGCGAGGTGGTGCTGACGCATGTTCCCGAAGTGGGACTGGATGCGACCCTTGCCGAGGCAGCCGAGGCAATGCGCAAGACACGGCACGGCAGCGCATTAGTTTGCGAGTCGGGCCAATTGGTCGGCATTGTGACCGAACGGGACATCCTGCATGTGGTTGGTCGCGGTGAATCGCTCGCTCAGCCGGTCGAGGGTGTGATGACCCGGTCTCCCGAATGTACGACGGCTGATGCCAATTTGTCTGACGCAATCGAGGCGATGGACAAAGGGGGCTATCGCAGGCTGCCGGTCGTGGACGGGAATCGCCATGTACTGGGGATTGTCGACGTTAAAACGGCGACGCACTTCCTGGTGCAACATTTTCCATCAGCGGTCTACAATCAGGCCTCGCAGACAAGTCTGATTGCCAGAAATCGCGAAGGGGCCTGACGATGATGTGGACTCCGCACTCAAGGTGGGTGCGGTGGCAGAATGGGGCCAACGGGTTCAGTTCGAATGGGGTCAGCAGGAACAGAAGTGCTTGCCACGGGAGGGAATGGTCGTTCTCGACGAGTGTGAACCCGTGGAGCAAGTTCCTGCGACAAGTGACAGTGCAGCAGTTGGTTGTACGTGTCGTGCGAAGTAAATCAGTGTGAAGTGAATGGGCACGAAGTGAACCGATACAGAGTGACCTAGTACAACGTGAATCAGTCGAAAGCGAATGACGAGTGAGCCGGCAAGCTGCCGACCCTGTCCTTTGCTTCCATCCATCCATCCTGAGATCTACAGCCCCATCGATTCACCCACCTGAACGGGGCTCCTCGAGGAGTTGCGACAGAATGTCATCCACCGGAACTGAGGCGGTGCAGGAGACCAATGGTAAAAAGCTGGAAACTCTGGAAACGGTTGTCATCCGTTTCTGCGGTGACAGCGGTGACGGCATGCAGTTGGCCGGCACTCAGATGACCAACGTCTCGGCCGCGTTTGGAAACGACGTCAGTACGCTGCCCGACTTCCCCGCCGAAATTCGAGCCCCCGCCGGGTCACTGGCTGGCGTCTCGGGATTTCAGCTGAGTTTTTCCAGTCACGACATCTACACCCCAGGTGACGAAGTCGACACACTGGTGGCGATGAACCCGGCGGCGCTGAAGACCAACCTGCAGGATCTGAAGCGGGGTGGTACGCTCATCGTCAATGAGGACGCTTTCGACAAGAGCGGTCTCCAGAAGGCGGGCTACGATTCGAACCCGCTTGACGACGAGGTTGGCCTCTCTTCGTATCGACTTCACCGTGTGCCGATGACCCGTCTGACACGTGACAGTGTTGCCGAGCTGGGGTTGTCGCAGCGCGAAGCCGATCGCTGCCGCAACTTCTTCGCCTTGGGGCTTGTTTACTGGCTGTACGATCGTGATCCCGGCGCAACCCAGGATTGGGTGCGGTCGAAGTTTGGCAAAAAACCGCAAATTGCCGACGCCAACTTGCGGGCTCTGAAGGCCGGATCCGACTTTGGTTTCTCGACGCAGGCATTCACCGTTCACTATCAGGTGTCGCCAGCGCAGTTGGCCCCTGGCAAGTACCGCAAGATCACCGGAAACGAAGCGACCGCATTGGGACTGGCGACCCTTGCCAACCTGTCTGGCAACACGATGTTCTACGGTGGCTACCCCATCACGCCCGCCAGCGACATTCTGCACGAACTGTCCAAGCTGAAGCGATTCGGCGTGAAGACTTTCCAGGCGGAAGACGAAATCGCGGCGATGTCGTCTGTCGTCGGGGCGGCCTTTGCTGGCCAGTTGGCTGTGACGGCCAGCAGTGGTCCGGGCATTTGTTTGAAAGGTGAAGCGATCGGCTTGGGGCTGATGACCGAGTTGCCGATGGTGATCATCAATGTTCAGCGTGGCGGTCCGAGCACGGGTCTGCCGACCAAGACCGAGCAGTCCGACCTGCTGCTGAGCATGTTCGGCCGCAACGGCGACTCGCCGGTCCCCATCGTGGCAGCGGCCAGCCCGTCCGACTGCTTCACAATGATTCAGGAAGCCTTCCGGATCGCTGTCGAATTCATGGTGCCGGTCTTCTTCTTGTCGGACGGATACATCGCCAACGGTGCCGAGCCGTGGCGAATCCCCGGCGCATCCGAGCTGAAACCGATCAAGGTGGAGCACCTGACGGAGAAAAACTCGGACGAAGGCCTCTTGCCCTATCTTCGGAACGATCACCTGGCCCGCCCGTGGATCATCCCGGGAACGCCTGGGCTGGAGCATCGCGTCGGCGGACTGGAGAAATCCGATCGGACGGGCAACGTCGATTACTCGCCGAAGAACCACGAGCACATGGTGCTGACCCGCGT
>CALJUK010000767.1 GCA_937975745.1 uncultured Planctomycetaceae bacterium
TGGACCGAGCACACGGTGCGCGACTTCTATCTGAACAACGTGCTGATTCACGAGATTGGACACGTTGTCGACGACCGCAACACAAACTCACAGAAACGCGAACGATACGCGGACTGGTTCGCCATCGAGTACGGTTACCGGGCCACGCGCGGCCGCCGCTAAGCAGGCGAGTTCGTCGCGTTGGCCAGGCCCAAGTCCTCGTAGATCGCTGTGTTGATCTGCCAGTTTCGCCGATTGTGTTGCCCTTCCCCGGGCATGCCGTTGTAAATCACCGCGACCGCTAATGCATATTCCGGGTCAGCGAAGCCGATTGAAGATTGGGCTCCGCCGTGTCCAAAGGTCCGCGGTGAGCAATGCGGTCCATAGCCGTAGGGAACGCTGGCAGCGGCGTATTGCTTGGAATCGATAATGAACCCCAGGCCAAAGTCGACGACCTGCTGAAAGGTCGCGTCATGGCGACCGACCCGATGCCGAGCTGTCATCGCCGAAACAGTCTGGGCGGTGAGCAAGTCCGAACCGCCGGCGCGGGCTCCGGCCAGCAGGTGCTCGTAGAAATGTCTGAGTTCCCCGGCTGTTCCCCAGGTACTTCCTCCAGGCGACGGGCGTGTCAGCCGATCCGGAAGGTTCCACGGCTGAGGAGCCAGTTCCCCCTCCTGCCGAACATACATGACGCCACGCCGGTCGGCTGTCTGCTGCAACTCTTCAGGAGTAAATGCCAACCGGACGTCGTCCAGACCTGCCGGCCGACAAATCGACTCCCGCACATGGTGGGCGAAATCCTGGCCCGTCACACGTGCGACGATCTCGCCCAGAAGAAACCAACTTGAGGCGACGTGATAGCCTGCGGATTGACTGGGCCGCCAGTCCGCTTCGAGATCCGCCTGGCAGAGCAGTTCAATCGTCTTGTCCCAGGAGACATCAGGCCAACCGGTGACGACATGGCGGAGTCCGCTGCTGTGGGTCAGCAGATGTCGAACGGTCACCCCCCCCTTCCCTTTGTTGGCGAATTCGGGGATGAACTTCGCCACCGGGTCATCGAGGTCGAGCCGGCCGGCCTGCCACTGGCGGGCGACGGCCACCGCGGTGAGGGGCTTCCCTGAAGACAACCAGGGAAGCAGCGTCTGGGTGGTCAGCGGCTGTCCCGCGGTCACCTGGCCGATGGCCGTGTCGACGACGATCCGACCGGAAAGAGACACCGAGACCTGCGCCCCCCAGTGCAATCGGCGTTCAATCCCCTGCTCGATCGCGGCTGTTGTGCGGGGGAGGACTTCACGGGACGAACCAGGCACGAGGAACATTGCTCCCTTAACTTCCGCTGGGTTGGCCGAGGTGCTCAGCTGCATGGGCTGGCTCGTTCGAGAGTCCATGTTCGGCCCGGATCCGCATCACGTCCTGTAGAATCTCTTCAATCAGCTGGCCGTTCCGCAGGATGGCCGAGTATTCCGTGAGGTTGACGAGCAGATTCAGTGTGACGGTCGTGCAGGCGACCAGCATATGCAACGTGGCGGCCGAGACTCCCCACAAACCCTGGAAACCCGTACCTGCGGCCGGGTCGGCGGCACCACCAAAAGCGCCTGTCGCCAGCAGCATCGCCAACGCGAATACCATGGGCGGCAGCGTGCGGTATTTCAGCGATTGGTTTTCGCGATGCCAGCTGTTGGAAAGATGGTAGGCTCGCGTGGTTTCTTCAATCCAGCGGCCCGTCCCCATGAAATACGTCAGACAGAGGGCGTGGACCAGTCCCGCCAGAATCAGTGTTCCGACGGCAACCAGCACGTGAAACGAGACGGCCGCTTGTTGTTGCGGATCGAGCGAGCGGGCATTCTCGATCGAAAATCCAAGCCACAACGCGTAACCCAAGAAGGCCGTGCTGACGGATGCCAGAGTGAGTAAAATGCGATTCACTGATCTGTCCTGCCATCAAGGCGAGATGACGTTCGTCCGACCGCGGTGCGCGTCGGTCCGTTCAGTCAAGTCGAATGTCGACACTGGCCGAGTGGGCTGTCAGCCCTTCTTTCTCGGCAAGCAAGCGGAGATCGTCGGCAGCCGCGGCGAGCGCGGCGGCGTTGTAACTCATCATTGACGACCGCTTGAGAAAATCGTTCGCACACAGGCCGTTGGCAAACCGGGCCGTCCCACCCGTGGGAAGGACATGCGAGGGACCTGCCAGATAGTCACCGACGGCGACCGGTGTGTAATGTCCCAGGAAGATGGCCCCCGCGTTTTGGATGCGGTCGGACACCGCCAGCGGATTGGCTGTCGAAATATGCAGATGCTCGGGTGCCATCCGATCGGTCAGGCTGCAGGCCTCGTCGAGATCGCGAGCCAGAATGAGCGCACCAAATTCGAGCAGGCAACTCCGTGCCAAGTCGCCGCGCGGCAGTGTCTGCAACTGGCGATCGAGTTCTAACTGCACCTGGGCGATCAACGGTGCATGCCACGTTATCAACACGCCCGATCCGGGACTGTGCTCGGCCTGGGAGATCAGGTCACTGGCGATGAATCGGGGGTCCGCCGTCTCATCGGCCAGAACAATCACTTCGCTGGGCCCGGCGATGCTGTCGATATCAACTTGGCCAAACACATGCCTT
>CALJUK010000768.1 GCA_937975745.1 uncultured Planctomycetaceae bacterium
CCGGTCATTCCCAGTCGCTGGCCGCCTTATGTCTGGCTTCAATGTCGATGGCGAATTCACGGCGATCAACGATCTTTGTCCGCACATGGGAGCGTCGCTGGCCGAGGGATACCTGGAAGGAACGTCGGTCACCTGTCCCTGGCATGCGTGGCGGTTCTGCGTCAAGGAGGGGACCTGGCTGGACAACCCCAAATCGCCCCTCAAGTCGGACTGCTACCCGGTCCGTGTCGAGGGGGACGACATTCAGGTGGGAATCGAGCCGACCGAAGAGAATCCGACGACGTTCAGCCAGTAAGCGGATTCCCCAGCACGCAACCGGGACGGTCAATCTTGCAGCGTGAAAGTTTCACCGGGCTGGAGGACGGTCGGCTTCGCGGATGTCTCCGCGGCGACCGACTTCGCCCAGGCGTCGGGGTCCTGCTGGATCAAAGGCCAGGTGTTGTAGTGGCAGGGGCGGGCGTGTTTCGGCTCCAGAAACTCAGTCGCCTTCACCGCGTCCTCCGGTCCCATCGTGAAGTTGTCGCCGATCGGGACGATGGCAACATCCAAGCCTGTCTTGCCGATCAGCTGCATGTCGCTGAAGAGTCCCGTGTCGCCAGCGTGATAGATCGTCCCGCCGGGCAGTTGAAGAATGACGCCGCACGGATTTCCGCCGTTGCTGCCGTCCGGCAACATCGAGCCGTGATGGGCCACGGTCAGTTTCACTGTTCCGAACTCGAACTCGTGTGCACCACCGATATGCTGCGCATGGACGTTGTCCAGTCCCTGCTGTTGCAGCCACACGCTGATTTCGAAGTTCGCAATCACCAACGCTCCGGTTCGCTTGGAGATCGCGACGGTATCTCCCACATGATCGCCGTGCCCGTGTGTGACGATGATCACATCCGGGGCGAGTTCTTCGGCCGTCGTACTGGCGACCGGATTATCCGTCAGACAGGGATCGATGAGGATCCGCGTTTCGCCAGAGACAATTTCGAAGGCTGAGTGTCCCAGCCAGGTGATTGTGGTCGGCATGGTTGACCCTCGCTGTTGAATGATTTCACGCCTGGCAGTTTTGCAGCGGACGTCAGAGCTGCAGATTGGCCATCGTATTTTTCTTGTAAGCTTCCACGCCCGGTTGCCCATACGGGTTGATGCCGATCAGCCGGCCTTCCACCACGGTTGCCAGCATCAGCATTTGGAGCAGTTGACCCAGGGTGAACTCGTCCAGCCGGGGGAGAATGATGTCGGCTGTCGGACGCTGTTCGTCGGCGTAGGCCTGGTTGGTCCCCTGGACGGCCGCCTGTAGGATTTCGCCGTACGACTTCCCCGCAAAGCGGTTGAGCTGGTCGTGATCGTCCTTCATCTTCGGGACAGTCACGGGCTGGCATTCATCCGCTTCGACAATCACGTTCGTAATCAGCTTATCCCGCCGTCCTTCCTGATGCTGTTGGCCTCGGCTGTGCAAGTCGCGGGTGTTGACGACAGTGAGCGGGGTGGCGCCGCGTTCATGCTTACCCAGACTTTCGGCCAGCAACTGGTCGTACCACAGGCCAATCGCTTCCAGCTTCTTACCCCAAGTCGAAAGAACACGGATGTTGACGTTCTGTTCGCGTTCGAACAGATGGCAGATCGCCGTGTAGTCGAGGACCGGGTTGTCCCCCAGACTGTTGTTTCGGCAGGTCTCGGTGATGGAGGCTGCCCCTTCCAGAATTCCCTGTTTATCGAGTACCAGGAAGGCAGCGGGGAGGAGTCGGACAGCGGTGAAAAACGAAACACGGCCACCGACACAGTCGGGAATGGGAAAAACGCGATGATAGCCGTGCGAATTCGACAGGTCGCGGAGCTTGCCCGTCTCGCCCGTGACGGGGACGACGCAGTTGCGGGATTCTTCCGAGTCGGCCCCGTAAAATTCTTCGAGCGCCTGCCGGAAAACGCGAAAAGCGACGGCCGTCTCGAGTGTGCCGCCCGACTTGCTGATGACGATCGTACTCCAGCGGTCGGCCAATTCCTGCGGATTGCGACAGTTCGCGCGCAGTAGTTTCAGCAGGTCTGCGACGGCATCGTTGTCGACGTTGTTCCCTTCAAAGTACAGCCGGGGGACGCCTCCCCGGGATGCGCGTGACAGCTCGTTGTGGTAGGGATTGCACAACCCTTCGAACAGAGCCCGCGCACCCATGTAAGAGCCGCCGATGCCCAGCAGGACCACTCGGTCAGTCTGTTCTCGCAGATAGGTGGCTGCTTCCTGAATGCGCCCGAGCAGACTTCCTGCGGCGTTTTCGGCGAATTCGTCCAGCAGGCGAAACGGCAGATCGATGAACTTGGCGTCGAGCGGTTGCTTGTCCGCCGGGATGTCATTTCCCGAATCGTATAAGGCCACGTCCTGGAACATTTCGTCGCGAGCCGACAGCAACCGGGGACCGAGATCCTCGAGTAGGAAAGGGTCGAGTAGCTGCCAGGCCGCTTCGGCGTTGTATCGCAGGGGACTCGTCATTCAATTGGCTCCTCACGTCGCCGTTGTGAAGCGAATTGGAATCTTTCTCAACTGGTTTGTCGACTCAGCGGTCGGCCGACAATCCGGTGTGATCACTATCGGCACTCTAGCAGGTTGGGGAGCGGATTTTCCACACGTCCGTCGCTCCGCAACGAAAGACCCGCCTTCCGCCTCAGCCGGTCTTGTGGATTCAGCCCCCTTCGTCCATGACCGGGCGGTAGAGGGGAAGATGCCGGTAGTAGACTTCCAGCGTCATGACGGCCAGACAGGTCATGTACAATCGCCCTCCGGAGCTTGCATGGGGATCGCGGGGAGCCCAACTGCCGGTGGCATGTCCCTGGCGACTTTGCAGCTGGATCAACATGTCTCGCATTCGGGTGTTCCACTCGTTCCACCGGGGGCCACCCCAGTGATGCAGTACTTGGGTGGCGTAGTAGTTGAAGTACATGTCGTCGATCTGGGGGCCGAGGTTGGCGAGAAACTCGGTTCCGTCATCCAGGCCGGGATGTGTCCGCTCCCAGCCGAGATAGATCCGCGACAGCAGTCCCACAGCGGTCGTCGAGGGCTTTCTGGACGGGCGGGTATAGCCGTAATAAGCGCCGTCCCTTCCGCCGATGGCGACTCGATTAAGAAACTGTCGGACTTTGGTGAATGTTGTTCGGGGAACGGAGAGCTTGGCCATCCGCGCACTGGAGAGGGCCATTACCTGCCAGCCGACAACCGACGTGTCACCGCGATC
>CALJUK010000769.1 GCA_937975745.1 uncultured Planctomycetaceae bacterium
CATTGGCTGTGGAACCGGTGAAATCTGCCAGGCGAACGGCCTGAGTCGAACGCTCTCGCTCTTCTACTTAACCGATATCCGAACTCTCCCCAGGTGCGAACTTCTGCAGGAGAATCCGGCCGAAATCGGCGCCTTCACCGACTTTCGTTCTGCTTCCAATGTCTCCGATCTGGAAGTCCCGAGCAAGAGTGTCTTCCTCGAAGAGAATTTCAAACGCGCGGGAAGGTGTTCGCGAAAGCAGATGGGGAAACGCTAATCCGCCAGCAGCTGCGCGGCGGTTCGTGGTACCGCCTTGTCGTTTGTCGCAGGCTTCTCGTCCGCCAAAGGTTCTGAAAAGGACTGTGTCGCGGCGGAGAAATCGTTTCGTCGTGTGATGGGCTTGTTCTGCAGTTGGAAGCGATTGGCGGCTGCTGGCGCGACACTCGATGGAGATTCGTGGGTCGCAGTCTCGGGTTGGCTGGTCTCAGCCAGGTCATCTCGGCCGGGGGATGGCGTCTTGGTGGCGAGTTGCGCCCAGAGTTCGGCTACCGTGTCCGAGGTGATCTCGGGTGTTTTGCGGCTCGCGACCTTGAGTGTTGGAATCTCGCGAAGCTGTCGTGTCGTGGGCACAGACGCACCGGTCGTGGGTGCCGGTTGCGCGGTGTCCGCCTGCAAGGGGCGGTCCAAAGTGGGCGATTCGCCAGATGGAACTGGTTGCGGTCTGGCGTGGCCGTCCGGACGTTGTCCGCCGGGCAGGATGATGTGAGCCAGTTCCGAGAAGACGGTTGTGCCATCAGGTGCCGTGTAGCGGACGCGGAGACTGCAGCGAGCCCGGTACGAGTGATCTCGGGTGTAGGGCAGAAACAGATAATAGGCGGGCCCGACCATACTCTCGCGGGCGTGGACATTCCACGCATTGTTGACAAAATCGAATCGGTGGATCGGCTTGGCCTGCTCTTCCTCTGTGCCAGAGTCGTCAAACACGTAGACGCGCACGTCTCCGTTGACTGTAATCGGCGTTGGATTGCCAGGCGCGAAGAACAGAATCTGACCGGCAAAGCCCCTGGATGGCAGACCCTTCAGTCCGGTTCCCTCTGCGGGTTCCCAGATGCAGACAATTCTCGCTACGGGAAGGTTTTCCACAGGCTTGCGACCGGGCAGTGCGCTGAGGAGCAGCGAATTGGCGCTCGTGCAACCGCTGGTGGCGGCCAACAGCATGCCGACCAGAGATGTCCACGCGACAGACTGCCAATGGTTTGATTTTCGGATTGTTCTGCGCATCGCCAACCTCGCGCCTAATCAGGCTCTCAGTTTTGGGTTGAAGAGCTCTCCCCGCGGCTCGTGGGCCGATCGAGTCCCATCGTTTTTGCCGGTTGACCAAGTGTGACACAACACGCGACTATTTCCCCTCGGAGTTCCGTTTACCGAAGAGACGGAGTCGTTTCTGTTTCGCCTGGGATGGATCGGCTGCCGATTTTGTCTTCGGCTGTGTCTCGCCCGTGATCGTTTCGAACTCGCCTGCGACCTGGCCGAGACCACTTTCCGTTCTTGGCTCCGTTGCCCCCTGCTGAAACAAATGCGGAGTGAGGGGGACAACTGTGGTTGGAACGTCATTGGAGTCGTACAAATCGAGCTGCGTGGGGTCGGCCAGCGGGCCAGTTGCCGGACCGCTGCCGGAAGGCAGGCTGTCCACTTCCATTCCGCCTTCGGGGACGGCATACAGTGGCCCGTGGATGGCTTCGGCTTCTTCAATGAAGAAGTGGGTCCGCTCGATTTCGATCTGTTTGATGATTTCGGAATCGGTCGTTCCGTGAATGATGCGCGGCGTCATGAAGATCAGCAGCTCCGTCCGGCGCGTGTTGTGCCCATCGTAGCGAAAGGCGGTTCCAAGGAAGGGGATGTCCCCCAGCCAGGGAACTTTGCGTTCGATCGTGTCATCGGACTGGGTAATCATGCCGCCCAGGACGATGGTCTGGCCGTCAGGGACGGCGACGGTGGCCCGGGCTTCGGACAGGTCAAAAATGGGCGATTCGACGACGCTTCCCGTTGTTGGGTCGGTCAGGATGGGGACGCCCCGGCCCGAGATCGCACTCTTGTTGGCGATTGTCTCCATCACGATCGTGCCGTCTGGGCTGATTCGTGGCGTGACTTGCAGAATGATGCCGACCTGCTGCGGTGTGCCGATGACAGGTGTGATTCCCCCCAGATTGTTTGTTGTGGCACCCGAGATCACGGGGACCAGCTGGCTGAGCTGAATGTGCGTCAACAGGTTGGCGGAGGTGGGAATATGGGGACGCATGAGGACCCGCACATGTCACGTGGCGGAGGGCGCGCGAA
>CALJUK010000770.1 GCA_937975745.1 uncultured Planctomycetaceae bacterium
GGACCATTGGCCTGGCTGATTGTCCAGCAGGGAACGCTGAAAGTCGGTGACGTCGTGCTCTGTGGAGGCGCGGCCGGTCGTATTCGCGCCATCTACAACGACCTCGACGAAGAACTTCAAGAGGCCGGGCCATCCACCCCCATCAAAGTCGCCGGACTGGACGACGTTCCCAACGCGGGAGAGCACTTCTTCGTGCTCCACGATGTGGACGAAGCCCGCCAGGTGGCCGCTGGACGGCGGCAAAAAGGCCGGGCCGAGTTCCTGGCTCGCTCGACAGGCAAACCGCGGACACTGGAGGACATTCTGGGGGCTGCCCGCGAAGGGACTGTCCAGGACCTGCCGGTGATCATCAAAGCCGACTCGCCCGGTTCGCTGGAAGCGCTGCGGCACGAGATTTCCCGGTTCGAGCATCCCGAAGTTCGCGTTCGCATCCTGCACGAGGGTGTCGGCGGCGTCAACGAAAGTGACGTCACGCTGGCAGCCGCATCGGGGGCAATCGTCCTGGCGTTCCATGTCATTGCCGAAGACCGTGCCCTGCAACTGGCCGAATCCGAAGGCGTGGATATTCGCCGGTACAACATCATTTACGAGGTTACCGAGCAAATTAAGCGGGCGATGGAAGGCCTGCTGGCTCCGGAACGCTTCGAAGTCGCGACCGGTCGGGCGATCGTCCTGCGGACGTTCAGCATCAGCCGGATTGGCACCATTGCCGGCTGTCGCGTCCTCAACGGTTTGATTGAACGAAACAGTCGGGTGCACGTCATCCGCGACCAGAAGGTCCTCAATAACTACGCCATTGCCTCGCTGAAGCGGGAAAAGGACGACGCGAAAGAAGTCCGCGAGGGGATGGAGTGTGGTATCGTGCTGGCCGGATTCAACGATATTAAAGAAGGTGACCTGTTGGAGTCTTATCGCATCGACTCCAAGAAACGCACCATCGAATAAGTCGCTCGCAGGAGTTGCGTTCTCCGCAGCCGTTTCAGAGTTTCGGCGTGGTTCGTTCTGGCGAGAGTTAGCCTACCGGAATTATTTGCACCCCGAATTGAACGACTCGCCTGAACTGGCCGGCAGACGTACTCGACCAAATTGATTGGATTTCTCTCTGGTATGACTTCACGTCGACTGCAACGCGTTGCCGAAGCCATTCGCGAGACGGTCAGCACTACGGTGCTGTTCGAACTGAAGGATCCCCGCGTGCAGGGTGTGACGGTCCTGAGCGCCGAAGTCACTCCCGATCTGCGATCTGCGAAAGTCTACATCTCGCTGATGGGAGACGAAAAGACGCAGAAGCTGACAATGCACGGTCTGAACTCGGCCCGGGGATTTATCCAGTCTCGTCTGGCCGATCGGCTGCAGACCCGCAATACTCCCGTGCTGAGGTTTGTCGTCGACACCGGAATCAAGGAAAGTGCCGTCGTCTCGGAACTGCTCCGTCAGGCGGCCCTTGAGCGAGGCGAGACGGATTCGCTCCTGCCGGAGAGTCTTCCCGGAGAACACGACGATCCCGAACAAGACGATCTGACGGATGAAATTCCGGAACCGGAGTCAGAGACCGACGAGAATGTTCCTCCACCACTGGACTGAACTTCTTGACTGAACTTCCTCGCTGCCGGAGCCATGTGATGATTGTCCGGCTGAAACCTGTAGTCTGCGGAAACGGCGTTTTGTGTATGCGGTATCTTGTTGACATGATGTTTTGATGGTGTGAAGGAAACTGCCACGAGAGACGAGATACCACATCCCTGCATAGAGCATCGATACGACCCTCGGTCACGACGGCAACGATAGCCGCTGCAATGACAGCCTGGCGGAATGACTCGGCTGCTACGACATGTCGCAGCGGCAAGTTCGAACCGACCAGCACTAGCCAAACTTGGGAAGGCCATGGCTGCACAGCGAACCAAAGCATCGGACAAGCAGAGCGTCGGTAAAAAACTGATCGGGCAGCTTAAGAAACGCTACCCGGGCGGCGTTCCGAAAGTCGACCATGATGTGCTGCACACGATGCTCTTTGGCATCTGTCTGGAAGATGTCTCACACGAGCAGGCGGTCCAGTCGCTGGCCCGGTTAGAGGGATCGTTCCACGACCTCAACGAGATTCGCGTGAGCTCGATCACGGAACTCAACCGGTCCTTTTCCGACGTTCCCAGTGGGGAAACACGGGCCTACTTTGTCCGTAGCGTGCTGCACTACGTGTTCGAGAAATTTTTCGCGTTCGATTTCGAGCCGCTCCGTCGCAAGACGTTGGAACAAGCCACCAAGCAACTCAACCGCATTCGAGGACTGTCGCATTTTGTGCGGTCCTTCACGCTGCAACAGGTTCTCGGAAGCCACCTGGTCCCGGTGGATCAGTCGATTCTGAAAGCCTCGGTCTGGCTGGGGTTTGTTCCGGTCGGGGCTACCGTCGAGCAGGCTTCCGACGAGCTCAAATCGGCCGTTCGTAAAG
>CALJUK010000771.1 GCA_937975745.1 uncultured Planctomycetaceae bacterium
TCATATCCGCCAATCGCTACAAACTGACCACCCGCCTCGCAGCGACCGAGGAATTTGATTTGCCCTTTCTCGTAATCAACTTTGAAGAGACTGATCTTCTGGGTGGTGGTGTTCGCGGTGTGGGACGTGTCGAGCAAGTCAACATAGTGCTGCCGGTCGATGAAGTTGCCGAACTCTCCCGGGTAGGTCCCTGTGCCTTCGAAGGCTTCGCGTGGAACCTGTGCGATCTTTCTGCCCTTCTTCAGGTCCAGAAGGTATCCGTTGGGACCGCGGTCGGTTCCTGTTCCCCGGTCCTTCACGCCGTACAGATTCAACCAGACCACACCATCACCGTACGTAACGACGCGGTCCGAACTGCGATCTCCACCGGGACGGATCGCCCAGTGTGCCGGATCGTCGGGCAACTCCCAGATGATTTCCGGCCTGTCGAGCGTCAAGCGGTAGCATCCCCACACGCCGTGGGCCAGCTCTCGATTCTTATGGTCGGTGAACGTCGTCTTCGACGGACGCACCGGCCAGACCAGATAGTCTCCCTGAAGATTGGGAGTGTGTGACGAACCACCGTGTTTGACAGTCCACACAATTTCCCCAGTACGCGGATCGAGCAGCACCAGAGTGTGTTGGTAACCCGTATTGATCAGCACATATTCTTTACCCTCGTGTTTCCAGACGGCCGGCGAGGCGCGGTAACTGTTCCTCGTCGCCCAGTATCGCTTGTTATCCGTCTCGGGATCGACCGCCCACAGCTCGCGTCCATCCGTCAAGCTGTATCCGGCATGGCCGCTTCGATCGAAGATCACGCCGTCGGCAATGACGGGACTTTGCTGCCGCATCCCGACGCCATCGCGGCCTTCTCTGGAAACCTTGCGGCCCTCTTTCACTGCCAACTCAACCCTCCGCTGCACTTCCTCCGAAGCCGGCGTGTCCCACAGCTTCTTCCCGGTCGCGAGTTCGTAGCCGAAGTATCGCCCAAGCACGTTCTGAAACACGATCCTGCCGTCGGCGATGGCGGTGCTGTTGGTCCAGTGGAAACGCTTGCCGCCGCCGATATTGATGTTGGTCTGCTTCTCGATCGCCTTCCAGACGACTTTGCCGGTGACTGCGTCGAGGGCGACAAGGATGTCGTCGGCCAGAATGTGGTTGACCAGTTGCGACGGACTCGTCTTGTCAGGGTTTCTGACCATTGGTCCCGACGGTCGCGCGTAGTAGCAAAAGACCAGGCCGTTCGCAGCGACCAGCGACGATGCCCCGCCGTAGAACGCGATTGACTTGTCCTCCATCGCTTTGACCGTCATGGCAAACAGAGAACTGCTGGTTCCCTTGCCACAGCCCATATGCTCCGGGCCGTCCCAGATGACCTCGACGTTGCCCAACTCCTCTGCAGCATGTTCAG
>CALJUK010000772.1 GCA_937975745.1 uncultured Planctomycetaceae bacterium
GAATTTTACCTAAGCTCCGCAGATCGCGCCACATCAACGCGCAGCGCGCTCTAGTGCTGTGCTGCGCTGAGTTTGAAGATCGGCAGGAGCATCGCGAGGGCGATTGTGCCGATCACACTCCCCATCACGACAACCATGATCGGCTCGATCAGGCTGGTGGCCGTCTTGACGGCGTTGGCAACTTCGCGATCGTAGTAATCACTCACCTTGTCCAGCACGAGCCCGAGCTTGCCCGTTTGCTCTCCCGAAGAGATCATCTGCAGCAATGTCTGGGGGAACAGGCGGTTGCCTTCCAAGGCTTCGTGGATCGTCTTTCCACCGGTCACCTTGTCTCCGACGTCCTCCCAGACCTGCTCGTAGAATGTGTTGTTGGAGACTCCGCCGCATAATTCCAGGGCTTCCAGCATTGGGACACCAGCATTGACGGTGGTGGCAAGTGTGCGAATACTGCGGCTGATGGTCACCTTACGAATCAGCGGCCCCAGAACAGGCAGATTCAGCCAGACCCAGTCGAAGGCCATTCGGCCCCAAGGCTGCTTTCTGGCCCAGATGAGAAACCCGACGATCAGGATGACTGCCACGACAAAAAGGTACCAATACCCGGTCAAGGCGGTCGACAGTGCGATCATGACCTTCGTGGGGAGCGGGACGTCAATGGCTCGTGCGGAAAACATCGGCATCAACTTGGGGAAGACGAACGTCAGCAGGAAGATGCTGACACTCACACACATCAGCAGCATCGCTGCCGGATAGGTGAGCGCGCCTTTCACCTTTTGCGCGGTTTCCAATTCTGTGCTGGACTGTTCGCTGATCCGTTCGAGCATCGCCGACAGGGCACCGCTGGCCTCGCTGGCACGGACCAGGTTCACGTAGGTTCGGTCAAAGTATTTCGGGAATCGCTTGAGTGCCGACGAGAGGTCATCACCCGATTCCACATCCTTTTGGATGCGGGCCAGCATCGACTGCAGTGTCGGGTTGTCTCCCTGCTTTGCCAGCGACTCGAGGGCCGTCGCCAGCGGAACACCCGAATCGATCATGACCGCTAACTGGTTGGTGAGATAAATAATGTCCGCCCGTTTGACTCGCTTGGCAAACAGGCTGGGCCCGTCTTTAGACGATCCGGAAGTCTTCTCGTTGATTGACAGCAGGTACAGGCCATCCTGCCGCAGTCGCAGAGTTGCCTCTTCAAGAGTCGTCGAGGTGACCAGTCCATCACGCACGACACCGGAAGCATCGCGCGCTTGATACACGAATTGCATGGTGTTCGTTTCCTTGCGACTTTCTGACCAACTGTGTCGGAGAAACGGTCACAACCGAGTGATTCGTCGACCGATTCATGTTGTGTGTCGAGCACTGCGCGCAGCGCATGATGCGGAGCGGTGTGTGCAGCTCCGCCCTTGCCGGTTCGTCCGACCAAGCGCTCGACCGGGCATCATCTTCCTACTGGCATCAGGCCTTCCTGTTGCCGGGTGTTGTCTTCGATTTCTTCGATGGAAGCACAGCCGTTCAAAACCAGTTCCTGAAGCGCCTGCTCCATGGTTTGCATTCCATGCCGGCGGCCGGTTGACATCATTCCTTCGATCAGGTGTGTGGTGGCTTCGCGAATGCTGGTTTGAATGGCCCGCGTAATCACCAGGATCTCGGCAGCCGCTACGCGTCCCTTGCCGTCGGCCGACCGTAGCAGCCTTTGTGTGATGACGGCCCGCAGACACTGTGCCAGGTGCGAGCGAATCTGCATCTGTTCGTCGGCTGGGAAGACTTCGATGATGCGGTCGACGGCGCCGGCGGCCGTCGAGGAGTGCAGCGTTCCCAGAACCAGGTGGCCCGTCTCGGCCGCCTGCAGCGTTGTCCGAATGGTGTCGAGGTCGCGGAGTTCCCCCACCAGAATGACATCAGGATCCTGACGGAGAACATGCTTCAAACCCGAGGCGAAGCTGGGGCAATCGGTTCCGATCTCGCGCTGCTCGATCAACGATCTGCCGTGCGAAAACCGAAACTCGATTGGGTCTTCCAAGGTGATAATATGCTTCGGGTCGCGGCGGTTGATCCGGTCGATCATGGCCGCCAGGGTGGTCGACTTGCCGCTTCCCGTCTGGCCAGTCACCAGCACCAGGCCATGATCCAGCTGGGTGAGCTTTTCGATGACGGGCGGAAGGTTCATTTGCTCTAGACGCGGCATCTCGGTTGGAATATGTCGGATTGCGGCAGCCAGAGACCCCTTCTGCCGATGGACGTTCAACCGAAACCGCCCCAGGTCTTCGATGCCGATGGAGAAGTCGACGTCGTGCTGCCGATCGAGCGTTTCCCGCTGTTCGTCATTCAGCACGTCTGCGAAATACAGTTCGATATGCTCGGCCGTCAGAGAGATGTCGTCCGCGGTGCACAGTTCGCCCGAAATGCGAAACATTGCCGGAGCGCCGACTGCCAACAGAATGTCGGAAGCACGGCGTCGAACGGCCTCTGTGAGGAGTTGTGCGAGCTGCATGGGGGGGACTCCAGCGAAGAGCATGCGGCCGATGCCAGTCGTTACTTTTCGGAAGAACTGCTGTTAATCGGAACCCAGGATTCGTCGGTGACTCGAAAGACTTCTTCGACTGTCGTCAGACCCTCGCGCGCTTTGAGCAGTCCATCGTGTCGCAGAGTCGTCATGCCGATATCCCGAGCCCGATCTTTGATCGAACTCAGCGGCGCTCCATTGGTGATGAGTTCCCGCATCTCGTCGTCGATGGTCAGCAGTTCGTGGACCGCGATTCGGCCTTTGAATCCGGTTCCTCGGCAGCGTTTGCAGCCGGCACCCTGGAAGAACTCTGAGAACTGAACGCCTTGGCGTTCGAGTGCAATCTGCAGGGGGCGCTGTGGTTCGATCT
>CALJUK010000773.1 GCA_937975745.1 uncultured Planctomycetaceae bacterium
CTTCTGCGCGCTCACCTGCAAGCACCCGCCGCCAACACTCTCCACGACGAGACGGGGCGCGGGCGCGACAGCCGCGTCGACCTCAACCGCTGTGGCACACCGTTGCTCGAAATCGTCACCGAACCCGACCTCCGCTCGGCCGCCGAGGCAAAGTCCTTACTTGAAGAACTCCGACTGCTACTGACTGACCTGGAAGTCTCCGACTGCAACATGCAAGAGGGAAGTCTGCGTTGCGACGCCAACGTGAACCTGCACGTCCACACCGACGACGGGCATTCCATTCCGACACCGATCGTCGAGATCAAGAACCTCAACAGCTTTCGCGCTGTGGAGGCAGCCATTGAATTTGAGGTCGCGCGTCAGGCCGAACAGTTTGCCAAGACGGGCAAGAAACTGGGCGACGTCCCCAAGGAAACACGGGGGTGGGATGACGGTCGCAAGGCGACCTTTGGTCAGCGGGGTAAGGAAGAAGCCAGCGACTACCGCTACTTCCCCGATCCAGACCTCGTGCCTGTGATCGTCAGCCAGGAACTCCAGGATGAACTCCGGGCGACACTGTGCGAATCACCCGGTGACCGCCGCCGCCGGTTCATGGCCGCGTACGAACTGTCCCATTACGACGCCTCTGTCATTGTCGGCCAGGGTAAAGACTTCGCCGAATACTTCGAAGCGGTGGCCCGCGACTGCCAAGACGGAAAACTGGCAGCCAACTGGGTCACGCAGGACGTCCTTCGGGAGTCTCACGAACGGCACGTCACGATCGACAAGTTCCCTGTTCGGGCGGAAGTCCTTGGCAGCCTGCTGTCGCAGATCCAGAAGGAACGGATCACGACCAAGAGTGGCCGCGAAGTCTTTCAGCAACTTCTGGAGGACGCCGAAGCCGGAACGGCCGTCACACCCGACCGCGTGGAGTCCATCATTGCGGAGAGGGGGCTGGAGATCGTCAACGATTCGGATCAGGTGCTGAGTGTTATCGACGCCGTCCTGGCCCGCAATGCGAAGATCGTGGAGGACGTGCGGGGCGGAAAAGCTGCCGCCGCCGGACCACTGATCGGCCAGGTGATGAAGGAACTCAAAGGGGCCGACCCGAAGACGGTCCGGGAATTAATCCTCAGCCGAATCACTGAAGGTTAGGCCGCTCGCTGTCTGTTCCACCGGTCGGGCATTGCTAATCGGTATCCCTGGTGTCGATCTCCAGCGGGCCTTTCAGGTGTTCGTCTTCGACCGGCGGAAGTGACAGGACCTGATACAGGCAGAAGCCGACCAAAGCCAGAACCGCTGTAATCGAACTGAGCATGACGGCCCAGCCCTGTGCGTTGATCATCGATGACGGTTCCGCGTCGACCGCGAGGAACAACCAGGCAGACCAAGCCAAACTGAAGCACATCACGACTGCCCCTCCTTGCCGTTCGCATCACCGAAATTGAACCGCCCCTCCTGCTGCCAGCGGAGCCCCGCCACCCGGATCAACATCAACAAGGCTGTCAGAATGACCAGGATGAAGATCACCGAGGCCATCGCCGCCGGGTTTCCGCCAATCTTCTCGACATAGCCTGCGATGTGCTCTTCGACACGCATTCCCTGTCTTGTTCCCGCGAGTGTGTACTTGAGCGAGCCTTCTGCATCGCGGACCAGCCAGCGTGCCGTCCCCTCGCCGCGGATCACCACAGGGGCGCCCGGCAGTGACTTCTTGTTGGCTTCAAACTCCGTCACAAGTTGTTCCGGAAGCGTTCCCTGATCCAGGTCTGTTTCGAAGACAGCCACATCGCCACCCTTCACAACGAAGGATCTCACGTCTTTGCTGGGCAGGTTGTTGAAGCAGAACGCCACCAGAATTGCGAACAGGTAGACGGGAACAACGTATTTGAGCATCCATTGCACAAAACGGGGAATGCGGAAGTGTGCTCCTTGATGCGCTTCTGCTTCGCCCCGATCGATCCCAAAGATCCAGCCATACATGAGAGACTGAATCAACGCCAGGATGAAGATCAGCACGCTCCCAACCCAGAAATCCAGGGTGTCCAGCGCGACGAGACCTTCCGAAAGATACACGACCACACCGCAGCCAATTGCCGAAATCATACCCAGGACGACGGCGGCATCCCGGCGTTTCAAGTTGAAACCTTCTTCCAGAAACGCAATGACCGGCTGGAGCATCGAGACAGAGCTGGTGATGGCCGCCACAAACAACATGAAGAACCACAGGAAACCGAAGACTTGTCCGCCCCACATCTGGGCGAATACGTTGGGCAGGGCCACAAATCCCAGACCAAAGGTCCCCTGCGACCCGGCAGCCGCTCCCAGAAAGATGAACGCGGCCGGCAGAGTGATGAGGCCCCCCAGGCAGACCTCGAAAAATTCGTTCATGCTGCTGGAAGTCAGGCCGCTGAGAACGACGTCATCCTTTTCACTGAGGTAGCTGGCATAGTTCACGATGATCCCAAAGCCGACTGACAGGCTGAAGAAGATTTGCCCGGAGGCGGCCAGCCAGGTTTGCGGGTTGGCGAGCGCTCTTCCGTCGGGATTCCACATGAACCCCAAGCCCCCAAGCAGCGAACGTTCGGGCAATTCCGGGTTGGGCGTCCCGAGAGTCAACACGCGGGCCAATACGATGAGCGCCAGGACAATCATCAGCGGCATGGCGACTTTGCAGAACGACTCAATCCCTTTGGTCACGCCCCGGTAGATCAATGTGAAATTAAAAACGAAGACCGCAGCGAGGACATACATCCAATTCCGACGGTCCTGTTCCAGCAGCGCCCCGTGACGATCGGCTCCGACCAACCGTTCGAAGTAGCTCCCAAACGCGGCCGACATCGCTTCCGAGTCGGAGAGCGGGGGTTCGGCCGAGTCCTGCACCTGTTCGATGACCCGGTCAATGGCTCCCCCCGTCCCGACGACAAGGTCACCAGAGATGTAGTTCAGGGCGTAGCCCAGACACCACGCCTCGATGAGGACGTAGTACATATAAATGACCAACGGAAGCAGCAGCGCGATGGCACCGAAATAACGGGCACCGGGACGCCTGCAGACGGTAGCGTAAATACCCGGGGCACTGTTGAAGCCCCGCGTCCCACCGTACCGCCCCATCGTCCATTCGGCCCAACAGAGCGGAATGCCCAGAACCAGAAGCGAAATAAAGTACGGCAGCATGAATGCGCCGCCACCATTCTGAGCTGCTTGCCCGGGAAACCGCAGAAAGTTCCCCAAACCGACTGCCGAGCCGGCTACCGCCAGAATCACGCCGATCCGCGACCCCCAGCGCTCTCGCTCCCTCTGCATACCCGTCTCCTATCGCCTGAAACGCAACTGCAAGCCACGTTGACACTTCACCGCGTCACGTGCACCTTCAGGCAAGGACTGTAACAGGCCGACCGCCGACAGGAAATACCCTGCTCCGCAGTTTTGCCCAACCCCGAACGTGTCGCTGCGCTCGGTGCAACTCGTTGCCACATAACACCGAACCTTTTTTCGCATTATTAGTTGTCAAATTTACGATATCTCCATAGAATGGCATCAGCGGGCAACAGATCGGTCCAAACAACGGCGTGCCGGACCGACACAGCTTCGACCAACTGTGAGCGACTTTTAGCGAACAAGCTCCAGTGGCCAGACCGTTTACGGTTACTCGATGCGACATCTTCTTGACGACAATGATCGGCAGTTTCTGGAACGGATGCACCGTTTGGGCACCGTGGGAGTCCAGGACTTGTGCGATGATCTCGGAGTGACGGCGACAGCTGTCCGCCAGAAACTGCGTCGGCTCCAGGGAACCGGACTGATTTCTCGCGAGTTAATCCGTGCCGGACGCGGTCGCCCCCACTACCACTACCGCGTCACCGAGTTGGCGCTACGGGAACTCGGGAGCAACTACGCCGACTTGGCAATGATCATGTGGCGGGAAATCCAGCGTGTGGATGACCCGGAAATCCGCCGCGGTCTGCTGCAGGGGATTGAGGACGCGTTGGTGATTCGGTACGGCCGAGTAGTGACTTCGGAAGACGTCGAAATTCGGATGGCCGAGTTGGGAAGTGTTCTGGCCGAAAACGGCTTCGACGTCGACGTCGACACGTCCGGACCGTTGCCGATCCTGCGAGAAAACAACTGCCCGTATCACGAGTTGGCCAGTACCGACAGCACAATTTGCGAGATCGAACGAAATGTTTTTCAGCGGGTCATCGGGCGCGACATGACGCTGGGGGATTGTTGCCTCGACGGCCAATCCTGTTGTGAGTTTCACGTCGGTGGACAGTCCGAAGATTAAGCCAACAACCGACAAAAGCGGCCGTGAATCGATTTTGAACGACTTCAGTCAGCGGTTCGGGGGAGACAACCCGGGGCGGCTTGATTGAAACGAGGGTCAATACTGCTACATTGGTTGGTGACGGCCGGGAGAATGACTGCCCGGCTGGTGTGAACGGTTCCCGTGCGGCGGAAAATCCGCGAGGTAAACGAACTTAACCGAGGTTGACTTGGCTGAAGCCGCCGTGGCAAGCGGAAAGTCCGGATGTGACGGCCACCTTCCAGTCAGCTGACAGCACCACGCACACAACACCATAAGGACACGGATTCATCATGACCTGGATTGACGGACGCTTCGAGGAAAACGTCATCACGACGTCGCTCGAGCAGGCGATGAATTGGGCTCAGGAATCGAGTATTTGGCCGATGACGTTCGGTCTGGCCTGTTGTGCCATCGAAATGATGGCCACGGGTGCCAGCCGCTTCGACCTGGACCGCTTCGGTGCCGGCGCCTTTCGGGCAACTCCCCGCCAGGCCGACCTGATGATTGTCGCCGGTACGGTGACTTACAAAATGGCCAGCCGCGTTCGCCGTCTGTACGAGCAAATGCCCGACCCCAAGTATGTCATCGCCATGGGTGCCTGCACCGTCGGCGGTGGTCCGTACTTCAAGTATGGCTATCATGTGGTTAAGGGCGTTGACCTAGTCGTGCCGGTCGATGTTTACGTGCCGGGGTGCCCTCCCCGACCGGAAGCGTTGCTGGAAGGAATCATGCGAATTCAGGACAAGATCAAAGCTCGTAAACTGACGAAAGGCGCCTCACAGTGTTTGCCCGTCCCTCACCATAGCGGTTACGTCCGCACACCGCAGACCGTTGGCTAAGCCGCCAGACTCCGCAGAAGTCACTCTGCTGATCAGACGCAGTGCCCAACGTGACGCAGTGCCCACCTGAAGTCGTGGTAGACAAGACCGGACAGACGGCTGAACCAATGAGTGTTGTGTCAAACTGAACTTTTCGGGTTGAGAAACGAGGACGGAGCGGCCAGCGAGCCGCGGGCCAAGTTCTTCAACCCTCAATTTGAAGCC
>CALJUK010000774.1 GCA_937975745.1 uncultured Planctomycetaceae bacterium
GTCACCGTCCTGGTCGTAATCGAGCAGGGCTCAGCCGGGGCTCATGATCTCGGGCAGGAGGAACTGTTTCGGCTCGCCGGGGTAGTGTGCAAAATCGACGCCCGATTCCTCAGTGATGTCGCGAAACAGGACTGTTGCGGGAACGACTTCGACGGTCGGCGGACTGTCGGCCGGCAGGGGAGTTTCTCTTGAAGACTCGCAGGCGCTGCACGTCAGCAAGCCAACCAGAACCAGAGATCGCAGAGTGGGCAAAGTTTCATGTCCGCATCTGGGCCGGGAAGCACGTCCGGCAGGAGGTCGTGCCCTGGAAGAAAAAACGGCAGCGAAGCACCCCTGAGAGGGTCCTTCGCTGCCCGAGTTGATTGCGTTTGGGTTGTTAGAACTCGCAGATGACGGAGACATCTTTGATGCCCACCAGTGTGAGCCAGACCGACAGTCCGCGGTTTTCACTGACGAAGCGAACGGCACCATCTCCCATCAGAACCTGGATTCCCCCTTCGTGCATGCTGGCCGATTCCCGGCGGTCCCATCGGCAGGCCGAACCGTTCACTTCGCCGAATGTTCCTTGAATGTAGCTCAAGACTGTGTAGTAGTTGTAGTTCCCGTTATCACAACCGGGGTACGAAATACCCGCCCAATTGCCTCCCATGTGGCGATCATTCGAGCATCCTGCAGCCAGTCCACTGTGCATCACAGTGTCCCGTTCCATGACAAAGATCGTGTTGCTCATTCCGTCGGTGACGTCCCGGACTCTCGTTCTACTGCAGTTGAAAAACGCACCGGAAACAGCAGTGTTCGCATTGCTGCAGTTCAGACCACCTGTTCCAGCAGACGCCAAGTAGTTGGAGAGGCCGATTGCCACACTTGCGTTGGAAGTTCGGGTGTCTTTCACACGGCTACCGTTGTTGCCGGTGGGGTTTTCCGTAATTGACGGGTGGGGGTCCGAGGGACAGACATATGCAGGAAGTCCTGTTCGCAACAATGCTAAGCGATTCGCATCGTGGGGGCAGAGGGCACCGTCGGGACAGGCGGCCGTGGCAACGCCCGGCGAAAGCTGGTTGTACAACGGGGCCTGATCAATGTATGGCAGAAGAAAGGTCCCCCATGCCCAGCCCGTGCCGTTGTCTCCCGTGGCTGTGACTCCAGGCGTGACCCAGGTCAGCGTTTCACTGCCGACGAACCCCGGCGGAAATACTTTGTGCGTGTCGTGGTAGTTGTGGAACGCCAGCCCGATCTGCTTCAGATTGTTCTGGCATTGTGAACGCCGCGCTGCTTCACGCGCCTGCTGGACGGCCGGCAGCAGCAGGGCGATCAAAATGGCAATGATTGCGATCACCACCAGCAGTTCAATCAACGTGAAGCCGCGACGTGAATCGGTCCGACGCATGTTTGTGCTCCCTGTAATGAGTCAAAGAGTTTCGATGGAATATGATCCTTGCGATCGAAAATGACATTAGCGACTTCAGACGGTCATCCCGCTGTCAGGCCAGGTGGTCGGAAGCGGAAGGAACATACAGAACTCGACCGTACGTTTAAGCCGCCCCGAAGAAGACGAGGGCAGCCTCTTCAAAGAGTGGCCGACAGTCTGAGAATACCGGGCGTTTGAATTGCATTCAAGATGCGCCTCCGCAGTGCAATGTGCGCAAGTGCAGTTTTCTCGCGTGGGTGTGTGACTCTGAGCCGTTTTCAGCACGTCATGAGTGTTGGCCAATCTGGATGGCCCGGACGGGCAACAGTTCGTGATCGGGAGGGACAACCAGCAACAGAGAAGCCGCCTCCGCCGTTCAACGAATGCCGTTCAACGGAGGAAAAAGAACCGCTCTGCTTCGCTAACCGTTTTGGGATCTTTGTTCCGCAGCTCAGCGAGGTACTTCTTGGCCTGCTTAACGTGCGCCGGGACTTCGGCTGTCTCGCCTGTCGTCTCGTCCGGTGCATCCTTCGAACAGACCAGCATGTACCGCACGATGGCCCGCTTGATGGACGGGATGTCGTACTGATCGGCACCGTACAACTTCATCAGCTGGTCCTGAACGGTCCAGTCCTGCCAGCGTGCCAAGTCGGCAATGACAAGGTCCGCCAACTCAGGGCGGTCGAGCAGAATCCGCATTGACTGTCGCAGCCGATCCGGCGGAATTCGCCCTTCGGCGTATGTCCACATGAACCGCAAGGCCTGCATCGCGGCGTAGGTTTCGCTGAACGGAACCGACTTGTCCTTCAACTTGGTGTCGTCGATGAGTTTCAGCCCCTTCTCACCGCTGAGCAGTAAATAGCCAGCCATCACGCCGTCGATCCCCAGCCGAAAGTCCTCGCTCGGCTCGGTAATCTTCCGCTTCATCAGTTCGATGTCGTCTGCCTCTCCACACAAACCAAGCAGCAGACCATACAGGCCTAGACGTGTGGGAACGGTCTCGGGGTCGCTGACCCAGCCGCGGATCTTTTTCGCGGGGAGTTGCTTGCTGATGGGGACGATGAACTTGTAGGGGGCATTCGCGAATTCCGCATAGGCATCGTTCGCGATCATGACGTCGGGTGACTCGAGGAAGTTGACAAAATAGACGAGGCGTTCTTCCGGCTTCGATTCTGGCGAAGGTGCTTCCGCGATGTATTTGTAGCTCGTTTCGGTGACTTCGAGAGGGCTGCCCCATTCAATGACGGCGGCTTTGCTTCCCATCAGAACGAATAGATCCCCGACCTTGCCGGCCCGGTAGCGGGGCAGGCGAATCGTGTCCCCCTTCTTGACACCGTTGGTCACGTCCCGCAGGACATCGAGGATCTGGTAGTTCGTCGAGCCGGCTTCGTCACCCTCGGCCTCTGTTCCACCGGTCCATTTGACGAGAACCGCCGCGTCGGACTGGGCGAGTTGCTCGGTCAATGTCAGCGAGGGAGCCGAGCAGAACGGGCAGGCTAAGGCTGCCGGCTGAGGTCCCACCAGCAGCGTGGCGGACAAAATAACGGCCGAGACGAGAACGAGCGCCGGATGTTTCAGTCGGTTGATCATCAGTTTTCTCCTGGCGGTTCGCAGGCCGCCGTGACTGTCTTCTGTTCTGACGGCCGCTCTGCCGATCGCATTGTGTCGCCAATGTCGTCGTGATCAGCCGTCGTGTGAACCGGCTGCATGAACCATCGGCTGCGGGAGGCCACAGGGATCGACGGCCGCGCGTCGGGTAACATTTAGTTTAACGATCAATGACGATGGCGTCATCGATTTCGTAGAGTTGGTGCAACATGCCGCCTTCACTCTCGGGGCGAATGTGAAACACGCCGACCACGTCGAACGGCCTGTTCTGAATGTAGTTGGCCGTCACACCGTCTCGCATTTTTACCGGAAACAGGTCGTAAATCTTGGGGAACCGGCCGAAACAACAGATCTGATTGTCGCGTGCCAGGCCGAAGCCTTCCAGATCCGTTTCCTGGAACGGCGGATACATGAACCCCCGGATGCGGATCCGCTTCCCGTCCAGTCCCTTCAGCCATCCGGGCATCATACTCGGTGCGTCCGGTGTGACGGGCTCCATATTCATGACTTTCAGCAGGTCGATGTCGTCATAGCTCACTCGGATGGCTTTCTCGGGTCCTTCGACCTTGAACTCCTTCTCTGGAATGAGAATTTCCACCTTCCGAGGTTTGGTCGAATCGCTTGTCGACGGCACACCATTGATGGGCGTCGTTGCAGCCGTTGCTGCAGTTCCCGCCGGAGTTGTTGCCTCCTCACCGGGAGATGGCACAGACGTCTCGGGCCGGCTCGCAACCGCCGGGCCTGTTCCCGTCCGCGATTCGGGGTTCCCTTCGGTATCGGCTGTGGGCGAATCACCAGCCGTCGCGTGGCGGTCAACGGGCTTCTGAGTCGATTCCGCCACGGAACGCGTTGCAGCCTGCGCGTCGTTCGCCGAATCAGCGCGGCCGGGAGATTCCGCTTCGTTCTGCAAGGACTCTAAGGACTCTGTGGGTGCCACCTCGGAATACTCAGAGTACTCGTCCGTTCGGGATTGCCCGCATCCCGATGCAAAGAGCAACAGTCCCACAACCACCAAAGCCAACGGGAAACCCTGCCGGCCGATAACGTCCCGCCCATCTGTTACATTGATGCTGCGCATTCGATTCTGGCGATCTTTAGCGGAAGTGGGGAGTTTCATAGGTGGGCTGGCTGACAAGGCAGCGGCTGGGCTGAGAACAGGTGGGCCAATTTGGCTTGCGGGGCGGGCTTGGTTGTTGCCCGGTTCCAGTGGTCGAGCGGATCGGCGGGCCAACTCGCCGGAGAGGAAACAGTGGCGGTGACCCGCCGGCGGTGGGCGGTCATCCCGAAAGCCCATGACAGGAATCGCTGGTCGACCTGGAGCGACGTCAATTGACAAAAACCGAACCGCCACGGTCGGTCCAGAATGCTCACCGACCTCACTCGGTCGCTTCACTTCTGATGCGCCGCGTTCCAGATTCAGCAGGCTCAAGTTGCCGGTCGACATGCGTCGTTTAGAATGCACTCCGCGATCGGCTGAAGTGTGTCGCATTGATTTCGTAAACCGGTTTGAGGTCTCCGCCCTGGTCCGGCGCTTTGGTGTGGAACGTCCCCGCGACGGAGACCCGGTTCGCTTCATGGAAGTCGGCGGTCAGGCCATCGGCCATCTCGACCAGGATCATGTCCTTCACGTCCGGCTGTCCCCCGAAGCAGCACTTGTCGCTGTCCTTCACCAGGACAAAGCTTGTCAGTCCCTGCGTCTGTCGCGTCGGGTACATATAGCCCTTCACGAAGACTTGCTGTCCATCCAGGGCCGCCACGTCCGGATTCAACCGCCAGCGTCCATCGCTGAAAACGAATTCCTTCTTGGAAATGTCCGCCGAAAAGTTCAATCGCTTGTATCCCTCGGGAACTTCCGTCTGGAACGCATACACCTGCATCGCCGACCCCGTGAGGAACAGACCCGACGAGAGAGCCAATCCCGTGAAGGCGATGACACGGCCGCCATACTCGCCAGCCGAGGCGAGAATCTGGCGAGTCGCCAGAAAGCCGACGAAGACACCGACGGCAGCAATCCCCAGGCCGATCAGCCCGAACAATGCCAGAAAACTCGCCAGTCCCATGACTAACGCGGCGGGGGCCATCGGCGGTAGCGGCTTGTAATCAATCCCCCGTAAGTCCGGATCCACCTCGTGCAATGAAATTTCACCGATCACCTGAGACATTTGTGCGACACTCCGAGACACAGTAAACCAAGAAAACGGAGAACCCCCAATCAGGGGGAAAAAGATGATTGCCGGTCTGGGCTGCCCTGCGGCAGTCTTCCGCCGAAGTACCAGAGTGGCCATGTTAGACCAGCTCGCACTGGACAGTAT
>CALJUK010000775.1 GCA_937975745.1 uncultured Planctomycetaceae bacterium
AATCGTCGAAATCGCACCCAATGGGCGAGAAACCTGCCGTCCGCGGCGAAGAATTCGCCACGCGGTCAGCGGCCGTCGTCCGACTCGCGGGCCGGCTTGCTCGAAGGAACCCAGCGGTTCGATTCTGCACGAATCTCGCGGAGGCGCTCGGCAGTGGGTGGTTCGTTGCCGCCGTAGTTGCGGCGTTCGGGCTGTTTGATCAGCTGCGGCTTGTAGTCCGGCTCGGTCTCTTGCGGTTTCCGCCCCCAGATCAGGACACTGGCTGAGTTTGTCGGACGGGTCTTTTTGTCGCGCAGCAGGTACATCAGCACCAGAAAGACCAGCAGAATCCCGCCACCAAACATGGCCGGCTGCCGGGGATCCTGCGGAAAGACGAAGATCATTCCCACGCACAGGGCCAAGCCGATCGTGACGACAAAGGCGGTCGCCAGCAGGGCGGTTGCCTCCCGACCAGAATCGCCGCCTCGGTATTTGGCCATCGCACTGCTCCTCGAATCGGTGCGCGGTCAATGACGGGTTGAATTACTCCCTGCGATCGCGGTTAACCGGTGGCGATGCGGTTTGGGCGGGCCGCCAGCTTTCGATCAGTTCGGAGCCATTTGATGCACGAAGATATCAATATACAACACCAGCAACATCAGTCCCAGGACGAAGAGCATTCCGGCGTAGGTGGCCGCTGCCAGGACGCGTTCGCTTGGACGACGGCGCGTGACGCCTTCCCAAATCAGGAAGACCATGTGTCCGCCATCGAGCACCGGGATCGGCAGGAAGTTGAGAACGGCCAGGTTCACGCTGAGAAAACCGAGGAACAGCAGCAAAGCCGAGAAACCCTGCTCCGAGACTTCGTAGGCCACTTTGGCAATGCCGATCGGTCCGTGGAGCTCTTTCACGGACAGTAACCCGCCAAAGAGGTTTCGCAGCGTCAGATAGATGTCGGTCATCGAGTTCTGCGTGTGGTTAATTCCCATCGCGATGGCGGTTCCGAGCGAGTCGGCTTTCTGTTTGGCTGCCAACGGCATTAATCGGATACCGCGGGTCGGGACGAAGCGTTCGGACGTCTCGTCCCGCTGGGGAACCAGGGCGACAGTCTTGTCGACGGATTTTCCATCGCCACTGCTGCGAACGGTCATTTCGACGTTTCTCAGCGGGGCGTCCTGCAACATCCACAACGCAAAAGCCACGTTCCGCTTGTCACCGTCAAAGTCAAGGTGCAGCGGGTTTTCTTCGATCATGTCATTGGGAGCCCCATCGGGCAGGACCAGGTTGATGGACTTCAGCCGATCACCCGCCACGATGCCCGCCTTCGCTGCGGGACTGTTCTCACTGACTTTAAGGACGGTCGGGATCAGGTGGTACGCGACACCGATGGCAGGAACTGAGACCGGGCCATCAGGACCCAGGGGGCGTTCCAGCCAGCCGGCGACATCGCGCGGATGAAGTGCGATCTCGATTTTCTGTGCGTCGTCCCCTTTGACTTCCCGGACGACTTGAATCACGACGTTCTGACCCGCCAGCGATGCCATGTAGTTCGGCAGGTCGAACGCGTTGATGTCTTTTCCGACATCCTTCCCGTTGACCAATGCGATTTTGTCCCCCACCTTCAGGCCGGCCTTGGCTGCCGGTGACTGATCCTGGATTGCTATGAGCTGGCCTCCGTCCATCCAGAGTCCCAGCGTCCGCATCCGATTGGCAGCGACGGTGATTTTGGTCAGTTTTCCGGCGTCGGAGTTCTTGCGCTGGACATAGAAATCGAGCGACTCGGCCCGCTTACGGGCCATCAACTGCTGCAATTCCGCGAAACTACTGACGTCGGTGTCATTGATTCGGCGAATCGTGTCCCCCGCTTCGAAGGGGGGGACAGCCTCAGCGGCAGGCGTTCCGGGAACGACGGGACTGAGATCCATCTCCGGCGGGGGATCGAACAGTGTCAGGCCGAGTGTGGGGCCAACGCCAATCATCCGCCGAGTGCCCGAGGTGTCGGGCACGATGGACACTTCATAGGTGTCACCGTTGGGATGAACTGCGTCGATCGCAACCGGCCCTGTTGAAAGGGCCACCCCCCGCATGATATCGCCGAACGAGTCGACCGGGCGGTCGTTGATTGCCGTGATGCGATCTCCCTGTTCGACACCTGCTTGCCACGCTGGCCGACCGACCTGAGCAAAACCGACAATAGCGGGCGAGACGTCAACTCCGAGGCGGAACGCAATCGCGAAGAATGCCAGGCCGGTGACGATGTTCATCGTCACGCCAGCCGAGATGATGGCCATTCGCTGGTGAACCGGCTTGGCGGAGTACGAGCGGGGATCCTGGGCGATCTCTTCCTGGGTCAGCTGGCTGGGGTCCATATCGTCCTGCCCCAGCATCTTGACGTAACCGCCGAACGGAATGGCCGAGAGCGCGTACTCCGTTTCACCCCACTTCTGACTCCAGATGACGGGGCCAAAGCCGATACTGAATCGCTCGACATTGACGTTGCACCATTTGGCAACGGCAAAGTGCCCCAGTTCGTGAAAGAAGATCACCAGCCCCAGACCAAGCGCCGCCAGCAGGATTCGGAACAACGAATCCAGACTGACCGCCAGAATCAGCAAACTGCTTAAATCGAATTCTGCCACCGAGATGCTTCCTCCCGAGCCCACGCATCCATCGAAACCAGTTGGTCGAGAGACGGGTTGGGGTCGAAGTGATGTGATTCCAAAACACCGCGACAAGCTCGCGGAATGTCAGTAAATTTCAGTTCTCCGGCCAGAAACCGGGAGACGGCCACCTCGTTGGCGGCGTTCAGGACGGCACCACAGGTGCCCCCCCGGCGGATCACTTCCCGGCCGAGTTGCAGCGCGGGAAAGGCCTCCAGATCGGGCGGTTCGAACGAGAGCTGGCAGCCGGTCTGCCAGTCCGTCCGGCTGGCGATCCCCTCCACTCGTTCAGGATACGTTAACGCATACTGAATTGGCAATTTCATATCGGGTGGCGAAAGCTGGGCAATGACCGAGCCATCGACAAACTCGACCATCGCATGCACGATCGATTGTGGATGGACAACCACTTCCAGTTCATCGGCAGTCAGCTTGAACAGCCACTTCGCCTCGATGAGTTCGAGAGCCTTATTCATCAGCGTTGCTGAATCGACCGTAATTTTCCGGCCCATGACCCAGGTGGGATGTTGCAATGCCATCTCGGGCGTCACTCTGGTCAGTTGGTCGCGTGACCAGCCACGAAACGGGCCTCCGCTGGCTGTCAGCACAACCCGACGGACCTCGTCACGGCGGCCCGAACGCAGGCATTGGAAAACGCCACTATGTTCGCTATCGACGGGCAACAATTCGGCCTGATGACGTTCCGCCGCCTCGATGACCAACGACCCCGCCACGACGAGAGATTCTTTGTTCGCCAGGGCAACCCGTTTGCCGGACTGAACGGCGGCCCAAGTTCCCCGCAGTCCAGCCGCCCCAACGATGGCGGCGACAACAGTGTCCACTTCGTCTCTGGCTGCCAGCCCCGCAACGGCATCTGGACCGAAGAGGACCTCGGTTTCTGGAGGAAATGCTTCTGCGGGAAGCTCGTTTCGGAGAGCGACATCACCCAAGGCGACAATTCGAGGGCGAAATTCCCAGGCTTGTTTTCCAAGAGTCTGCCAATTGTGGTGTGCCGCTAACGCGAAAATAGCAAGGCGATCCTGTCCCGCGCGAACGACGTCGAGGCAGCTCGTGCCAATCGAACCGGTCGAGCCGAGCACTGCTATGCGATTCATGAGGACGGGCCAGCGAGGAGGTGCGCATGCGCCGGGACAATCCTGCGAAGCGGATCGAAGTCGCCGACGGCACGTATCTTAGGGACGTTCACTCATTTCGACAAGGCCGCACAACTTCTCGGAATCGCCTATCCTCCGGGCAGTTCTCAGCCGGCCCGATGGAGTCGCTTCTCTCGTAACACGTTCGAGTGCTTGCTCTTCGGTTCATGACGGCGTGGCCTCTCGCACGCAAAAGCAAGACGAGTCGAGTTGACCCAATCCCATAGCGGCCCTAAAGTCTTGTGTGATCCGGAATCCGGCGGAAGGTTGTCGGCCTGACCGCCGTGTTGCATCCATGGCCTATTGCGACGAACATGTTGACGACTGCCGCATCACGTCCGCGGAAGTTTCGTGTCGTCAACACTCCGCAGGCAGGCGGTCATGGACTGAACCGGGTCGACTTAACAGCACTTCGAATTTAACGGAAACAGCACACAGGATTGCGTCGAGGTCGTCCGTTCGGAACCTCACTTCCCGCCGCCTGTGGGATTGGACCTCATGGATCGACCTGACAAATCTCCCAACCCAAATGGCGGCAAACGTCGCAATAGTGGTCGAGATCGCAAAAACCCGGAACGCAATCCGCCCAGCAATCTCTTCTGGTACTTGATGATCGCCGCCGTGGTCGGAGCGCTGCTGTTCTCCGTCGTGGGGAGCAATCCGCGCGGCGAAGAGATCCGCTTCAGCGAATTCATGGCCGGTTTGAAGAGGGACGACTGGAACAGCAGCAACGTTCACGAGTTGACCATCGGCGATGGTCTGATGACCTTCCAGAGTCAGCCCGCCGAGTCCCTCGAGAACAAACCGAACGCCAAGCGAAACGTCGAGCGATTCTCCGTCCCGACAGTCGGCATCTCCGATGAGCAGATCGACCGGCGCAGCCAGCAGCTCGAAGCCAAGGGCACCCCCTACGGCGGCGAGGCACCTCCCTCGGAATGGCAGACCATCGCGACACTGTTGGTTGTCCCGATGCTGTTTTTGCTGCTCATTATCTTCGTCTTCCGCAGGATCGGCGGAGCGGGGACGGCAATGTCCTTCGGCCGCAGCCGCGGAAAGCTGTATGCGCAGGAAGATGTCGAGATCACATTCCACGACGTGGCCGGCATCAACGAGGCCGTCGAAGAACTGCGCGAGGTCGTCGAATTTCTGCGGCAACCGGGCAAGTACCAGGCCTTGGGAGGTCGAATTCCCCGTGGTGTCCTGCTCGTGGGGCCCCCCGGGACGGGCAAGACTCTGCTCGCCAAGGCAGTCGCTGGCGAGGCCGGTGTGCCATTCTTCAGTCTGTCCGGCTCCGATTTCGTCGAAATGTTCGTCGGCGTGGGGGCCGCCCGAGTTCGTGACATGTTTCAACAGGCCGTCCAGCGCTCGCCGGCCATTATTTTTATCGATGAACTGGACGCGTTGGGGAAAGTCCGAGGCAGCGGAATGCCTGGTGGTCACGACGAACGCGAACAGACATTGAACGCCCTGCTGGTGGAAATGGACGGTTTCTCGTCCGACCTGAGTGTCATTGTGATGGGGGCCACCAACCGACCCGAGACACTCGACCCGGCGTTGCTGCGCCCGGGACGCTTCGACCGCCATGTGCTTGTCGATCGACCGGACATCGGTGGCCGCGAGTCGATTCTCAAGGTGCATGCCGCCAAAATTAAGATGGATGACAGCGTCAATCTGACCCACCTGGCAAAGCTGACACCAGGTTTTGTCGGGGCCGACCTCGCCAATCTGGTCAACGAAGCGGCATTACTGGCGGCCCGCAAGGACCGCAAAGTGGTCTCGATGGCGGAGTTCGAAGAGGGAATCGAGCGAGTTGTCGCCGGACTCGAAAAGCACACCCGCATTATTCACCAGGACGAGAAGCAGCGGGTCGCCTATCACGAATGCGGTCACGCTCTGGTCGCCTGTGTCCTGCCGCATACCGATCCCGTGCACAAAATTTCGATTATTCCCCGTGGACTTGGTGCCTTGGGCTACACGCTCCAACGGCCCGAAGACGAGAAGCAACTGGTCACCCAGAGTGAACTCACCAGCCGTATCTGCGTTTTGCTGGGGGGAATCGCAGCCGAAGAAATTATTTACCGCGAGACGTCCACCGGAGCCCAGAACGATTTGGAACGGGCCACCGACCTGGCTCGCCGAATGGTGACCGACTTCGGAATGAGTCAGAAGCTGGGGCGCGTCCACTACAGCGAAGCCAAGCGATCGCCGTTTCTGGGAACGGCCCAGACCAGCGGTGATGCACGCCACAGCGAGGACACCATCCGCGAGATCGACCTGGAAGTAAAGCGGATTGTCGACGAAGCATCGGCCACGGCCTACGAAGTCCTCTCGACGCGGCGGGAACTCCTTGAGCATTTGACGCGAGAACTGCTCGAATGCGAGGTGATGGACGCGAGCCGTCTGAAGTCGATTCTCGACACATACAAGACCGGCCCGCAAATCAAACCGGGGACGTTCGCTTCTCACGGCGGGACACCCGCTTCGACCGGTGAGGGCCGTCTGACGGACGGCGCGGATGACGAAGACTCGACTCCCCATCGCGATACCGCCGACGGCGCGTAATCGGGCGGTGGTCGATCGCGGAGGTTGGCGACACCACTGGTTGGACGTGGCCTCATTGCGCCGCTGAACCGGGACGCCGCGCATGCTAGAGACGACGTCACACCAGCGTGTTTTTCACGCCATCGTGTCTTTTGCCCCGGCGAGCTTGTGGATCACACCCCATTCCTGGGCCGTCACCGGTTGGATCGACAGCCGCGAACCGCGTTGCAGGAGTACCATGTCGGCCAGCTTTGGCTCGGCTTTGACCTGTTCGCGTGTGAGGGGCGGGTCGAATTTCTGCACCAGTTTTATATCGACCATGAACCAGGTCGGGTTGTCCGGATCGCTCTTCGGATCGTAGTGCTGTTCGTTCGGATCGAAAGCTGTCGTGTCGGCATAGGCGGCCTTTACCACCTGGCAGACACCGGCGATCGTCATCGGGTTGGCGTTGCTGTGATAGAAAAGCACGCCGTCGCCGACCTGGACGTCGTCCCGCAGCATGTTGCGGGCCTGGTAGTTGCGGACACCGTCCCAAAAGGTGGTCTGCCGCTTCTCCGTGGCCAGGTCGTCGATGCTGTAGCAGCTCGCTTCCGACTTGAACAGCCAGTACCGCCGCCCGGCTGACTTTGTGCCCACTTTCTTCTTTGCCATAACGGTCTTCCCAACTCTCGGTGTGTGCGCCCCGGACGGGACGTTCTGTTGTGTGCGAATCCCCGTTCTACGCGGTTCGGCCTTCTGATGCGAGTCGAACGGGCCAACCCGTAGCGGGCCATGAGACGGCTCGCGTTCATCTTGACACGTTCGCCGACCCGGGCATATAAGGCGGCCGCTGTAAGTCGTTGTAATATAATCGTCTAGGAGATTCGCCCGCAGGACGCCATGAGCGGTTGGGCTGAATCTTCGGTGGAGTGTCTCGGTTCATGAATTCGGCGTCAAATGAACTCGCACGGGCAGTCGCGGAGGGCCCCAGTCTGCTGCCTCGGCTTCCATCCCGGCTGAGGCTCTTGTGCGCTGGCCCCCAAGAACCTTCGTGGGTCAACCTCACACTCAAACTCGACGCCGAGGGTTGCACCGAACCGCGATTCCGCTGGGTCAGCAATCCGCACAGTGTCCTCTCGGTGCTCCGCCAGGAGACGTTCGATTGCATTCTAATCAGCGATTTTCCATCTCTTGAAGATCGGTTTGGACATACAGATGTCTGCTCGGTCGTTCGCGCGTTGCGTGCATCTGGAACGGATGAACCGGTCGTGCTCGTGACGGCCGTTGCGGCCGATGCACTCTACCGGTTCGCCTGCGAATTCTCTTGCGACACGGTCGTGTCTCGCCATGGCTGGGATTCAGCGGCTCTTGTTCCGGTGATCCGCCGCGCAATCGGGAATTCAGAATTGCTGCGGGAGAATCATCACCTGTCGGTGGCTCAGCGGCAGCGTCTGGTGCGGGAACGGGACGAGGCCGAGCAGTTGCTCAATCAGCAGCGGCTGATGCTGCACGACTTGAACGCTTCAAAACCAGCCGATATCGACGTCCAATCCGAGGCGCCTGCGGTCCGCCCGACCGATTCGCAGCAGACTGCTGTTCCGACGCCTGCCGAAGCAGATCGGCTCGACTGGGAACTGCCGCCCGAAGTGAACGAGTATTATCACGAGTTATTACGCACGTACGTCATCATGGGGTCGGGCAGCCTGGGGGAAGAAATCGCCCGCCTGGCCGATTTGATGTCCGTGGCCGGCCTGCGCCCTCGTGAAGTCATGCGGCTGCATCTGAACCGAGTTGAATCGGTTGTCCGGGGACTGGGAAGTCGTAGCACGCGGCATATCATGGCGCGGGCCGATCTGCTGGCCTTGGAACTGATGATGCACCTATGCGAGTGCTATCGAGTTTCCGCCCATCGGAACGGCTGACGCTTGCCGATGGACTCTCCTCTGTTGTGACCGTATGGCCAGTTAGGGAGACGGCGAACCTGGGTCTCGCGCCGAGTGTCCTGTCCGGTAGTTCATGGAAATTCCGGTGGTCGGTTAACGACGTGTTTTCGTGTTGCGAAACAAAAAGTCACCTGCGACCAAACTGCAGAATAACGGATTTTCGGAAGATCCAGGGGCTGACAACGCACCAGCCCGCCAATCAGCCTCGAACGCCGCTTCGCCCTTCCGCCGCTGCCGTCCGACACGCTGCTCTTGGGGAGAGACCGGGTCCGGGACACCTCACCGGTTCACCTGACCGGGACGGTGCGCTATAATCGCCATGACGGATTTTCGTCTGAAATCCGGGTTCCCGCGATCGACGACCCCGCAGCGCCCCCTTTTTATCTGGTTATCTCATGGCGTCCGACATGAACGTTCGGCATCAGACACATCAGGGCTCCGATTCGGAAGTGGCCCATTTCTGTCCGCACGCGGGGCTGGTGAACGATTCCAACGAGCAATTCAACCATGTTTTGCGAACGCTGCTGATTCAGCGATTCAAACTGGTGGCGTTGATTCTTTTTGGGGCCTCCGCGGCGTTTCTCCTGCGAAGCGTAATGCTTACCGTGCGCGATAGCGAACACACGCAGGGGCCGCAACTGGCGCTGTTGTTGATGTCGCTGGTGATGGGAGCCATCGCGGCCGTGCTGCACTTTCGGCCGTGTATTTCTCTGCCGAAACTGCGTTGGCTGGAATTTGTCTTATTCGGATTACCTGCGGCCGTGTTTAGTTACTTCCAATATCATCAGGCTTGCGATTGCACACTGACGACGGCAGCCCCCCTGGCGGCTGCGTTTCCGTCACGGTCGGCTGTCCCCTGGATTCTACTGATTAATCTCTACGCATTGTTCGTTCCCAACTCGCTCCGTAGAGCGGTGACCGTCGTGAGCGCGATGGCGGCCATCCCGTTGATCGGCGCCTTCCTCGTTGCCCGCGAACATCGGGTGTTTGCGGATACGATGATCCATGGCGGCGCCAGCGAACTGGTTCTGTGGCTGTGCATCGCATCGGTGACGGCAATTTACGCCTCCCATCGGTTGGGTGCTCTCCGCCGAGAGGTTTTTAACGCGCA
>CALJUK010000776.1 GCA_937975745.1 uncultured Planctomycetaceae bacterium
CATGCTGGCCGCATCCCATTCGATTCGTCCGCCCACCCGGTAGGCGATGTTGCCGAGGAGGACCGCCTCAGTCAGCGGGGCCGCGTAGTCGAAATGGCACAATGTCCGGCCGTTGCCTTTACACGATTCGAACCACTCGCGGCGATGACAGCCGATTGATTCGGGAATGAATGGCGTGGGTGTTCGAAAGTCTGTGTAATTCTCCTCCGGGAGCAGGACCCGCTTGTCGTAGTCGGCCAGCAACATTCCTTTCTCACCGACGAACAGGACGCCGGCGTCCCATTCGGGGACACCGAGTGCTTTGACGGCTTCGGGGCAGTTTCGGCCATGATGCCAGACAACATCGACTGCGGGCTGGTCACCGCGGGCCGGGTATTCCCAGCGGCAGTCCAGCCAGAATGGTGTCGAGTCGGGATGGACCGGTGGGCCGGACGTCTCGACGGCTGTCGGATGCCCCAAGTTGAGCGCCCAGTAGACCAGGTCCAGGTAATGGCAGGCCATGTTGCCGAGCGTCCCATTGCCAAAATCCCACCAATAATGCCAATCGTGGGGATGGTAGACAGGATGATAAGGCCGCATGGCTGCGGGGCCGATCCACAAGTCCCAGTTGAGACCGCTGGGGATGGGCGTCTTTTCGGTAGGCCGATCCACCGGATGTTTGTACCGACGCCAGCCACCAGGTCGTCCGTACAAGACGTGAACTGTCTTCACCGGTCAGATGGAATCGGATTGAATCAGCTCGACCGTGCGGCGATAGCTGCTCCCCGCATGGTTCTGCGTCCCCATCTGGGTGACGACTTTTTGTTCGCGGGCCACGTGGGCCATCTGGCGGACTTCGTCGATGGTGTGGGCCAGCGGCTTTTCGCAGTAGACGTGCTTCCCCGCCTTCATTGCGGCGATGGCGATTGTGGCATGCGAATGATTGGGTGTGGTGACAACGACGGCATCGATCTGGCGATCCATCGCATCGAGCATCACGCGGAAGTCGGAAAAAGTTCTCGCCCGCGGATGCTTCGGGCCATACATTGCTGTCCGTGAATCGTCGACGTCACACAGGGCCACGATATTCTGGCTGGAAACCAGGCCGAGGTTGTGTCGGCCCTGGTTTCCCAGTCCCACACAGGCGATGTTGAGTTTTTCGTTCGGCGACTGGCTGACCACCGGAGTGGTCCGACCAGCAACGGCCACACAGGCTCCGAGTTCTGCTGCATTGCGGAGGAAGGTCCGCCGCGAAAGTTGCTGAGTCATCAGGCCTCCGGTCACGGGTTGAAGGGTGTCGTTAATTTACCGGGCGTACTCCACCGAGCGTGACTCGCGGAGGACGGTCACCCGAATCTCGCCGGGGTACGTCAGCGTCTTCTCAATGGCCTGGGCCAGATCGTGACAGATCTTGGCTGCCTGTCGATCGTTGACTTGTCTGGAATCGACAATCACTCGGACTTCGCGACCGGCCTGCACGGCGTATGACTGCTCGACACCGGGGAAACCGCAGGCGAGAGCTTCGAGTTCTTCCAAACGGCGGACATACTTCTCTAGCGTGTCGCGGCGTGCACCGGGACGCGATGCCGAGCAGGCGTCAGCGGCGGCCGTCAACACCGTGTAAATGTATTCGACGCGAATGTCGTCGTGGTGGCCGGCGGCCGCGTGGACGACCTCGGGGCCTTCACCGTATCGCTTGAGAAGCTGTGCACCGACGGCCGGGTGTCCCCCCTCCATCTCGTGGTCGGCCGCTTTGCCGATGTCGTGTAGAAATCCGCAGCGGCGGGCCAAATCGCCGTCCATTCCGATCTGCTCGGCGAGCAGTCCGGTCAGATAGGCGACTTCGATCGAATGCCTGAGGACGTTTTGGCTGTAACTGGTGCGGAAGTGCAGCCGGCCCATCAGGTAGACCAGCTTCTCGTGCAATCCCTGGATGCCGACTTCTTCGCAGGCCTGTTCCCCCATTTGTTGGATATAGGCGTC
>CALJUK010000777.1 GCA_937975745.1 uncultured Planctomycetaceae bacterium
CGAAAGGACAATCAGTAGTTTATTCTACCAGATGCAAGGGACAAAAAGACAACTCTTTTTCGCAAACGGCGAATTGTCAAGACGTTTCGTCTGCTGCAGTTCTGGCGAATTTGCGGATGTCGCAAAGCTTGCCGGCCGGCCTTATCCCATTCCGTTGAATCTGACCGCCCATCTTGCCATTTGTAATAACGGGGATCGCCGTTGGTCCCAACAACCGGACGATGCCCGAATGAAAATTTTTAGAAAATTGGCGGTCCCACGCACAGGTCCCACGCGCATTGGCGCCAACGTATCCCGAAACGCCGTCATCCGGACGGGCCGTCATCCGGATCGGATGTCCCGAGTGGGAGAACCTGCTGCCAAGTCGAAAGAATTCGATGAAGGGCGATGAACGTTTGAGGTCGCATCGGCCGAGTTAGACTCTCGGTGGGACGCCACGAGATTTGCCGCCATCAATGGCGATGCAGGTTCCGGTCACCATGGCTGCGGCATCGCTCACGAGATACAGCATGGCTGCAGCGACTTCTTCCGGCGAGATCATCCGCCCGAAGGCGTGCGCGAGTGGACTGGCCTGAATGTACTTGGCCGCCTCGGTTTCCGCATTGGAGGCTTCGGCCAAACTCGCATTCATAATTCCCGTCTCCCCGACCGGCCCCGGGCAAACCGCATTGACGCGAATCCGGTCCGCGGCATGCGACAAAGCCAGGCTGTCGGTCAGACCGATCACAGCCCGCTTGCTGATGCAGTACACCGGATCGCCTGCTCGGGGGAGGAGACCGGCATTGCTGGCTGTGTTGACGATGCTCCCGCCGCCGGAGCGACGCATCACCGGAATGGCATGTTTGCAGCCAAAAAACGCCCCCTTTACGTTGGTATCGAGGACGTGATCCCACTCGGCTTCGGTGACGTCGGTGATCTGCTTGATCAGCACGACACCGGCATTGTTGATCAAAATATCGAGCCGCCCCGTTTCCGATTCTGCCAGCGAGATGAGATTCTGGACGTCCTGCTCCGACTGGACATCACACTGTCGAAGGGTGATTCCCCGGGCCTGAAATTCGCGAACGACATCCACTGGCTGGTCGATATCGCCGCCGAAAACACGCGCCCCCTGGTCAGCCAATATCAGCGAGACGGCCCTGCCGATCCCACTGGCCGCTCCGGTGACCACGGCTGTACGCCCCGTCAAATCAGTCTTCATTGAGTGTTACCTTCTGCGGTTGTCCTTGGGTGGATAACCGCCTAGAAATGTGTAAATGTGTTTATGTTTTGGCGCAGGCGCCGTTCTGTAAATTTGCGAGATCTTGTCCGGCGGGAGAAAGACTTCTGTATAATCGCATGCTGTGTCTGTAGAATAGTTTAGCGTGCCCCCGCACCATTCGGTGTGTGGTGCCTTGCAGATTTTCCAGCGAACATATTGGGATGTCAACGGGTGATAGTAACAGGGGGATATTGCCCGCTGGTTTCTTGTGGCGTTTCGAGAGGCGTCTCCGGCTCCGTTACAGGAATCCGATGCGGGACTGCTGATTGCCCAAGCCAATCATCCCACCTGAAGCCGATCGCCCGAGAGCCTGGGCCATCGCCGAAAAGAATCGAGGATCGAGCAGGATGTTAGCCATGCGTGAAGAGTCGACGACGATGACAGCCAACGGACGCCGTAACAGCCGAGCCGAGTCGGGCAGCCAACCGGTCCGGATGGGAGCGATCTGTCTGTTGGGGGTGGCGTTTGCCGTCAGCCTGATGTCGAGCAGCGCCACGATGGCTGCGGACGGTTTCACCACGGGATCGTCCGATGTCATCATCGAAGTCATCAATGAGAAGATCCGGCAGGGCTGGGAAGACAACGAAATCAGCCCGTCCGAAGTCGCCGAAGATGGCGAATGGTGCCGACGTGTGTACCTGGACCTGATTGGACGGATTCCCTCGTCTGACGAACTCGCAGAGTTCGTCAAAGACGATGATTCGGCTAAGCGGACCAAGTTGATCGACAGTCTGCTGGACACCGAAGATTATGTCCGCAACTGGACGACGATCTGGACGAACCTGCTCATCGGACGCGAGACACCGCGGCGAACCAGCCGACCCGGGATGGAGCGTTTTTTGCGCGAGGCATTCGCGAAGAATCGCCGCTGGGATGAGGTTGTTGGCGACCTGATTACGGCGGAAGGCCGATTCGACGAAAACGGAGCCGTCAATTACCTGCTGTCGCAAATGACCATGCGGGACGAAGCCGTGCAGGCGACGGCCAAGACGACGCGACTGTTCATGGGCATTCAGGTGCAATGCACGCAATGCCATAACCACCCGTTCAACGATTGGAAGCAGGACCAGTTCTGGGAATTTAACAGTTTCTTTCGGCAGGTCCGCCGCGTCGATCACCGCAAGCCAAACGCTCAGGGAAGGCTGGTCGACGACTACTCGTAACTCCTTCCGGCTGACTTCTCAGGTCCGGTCTTCTTAGAGAAGCTGAGCGGGCTGATGCAGGCTGCCTATCCCAAATTCTT
>CALJUK010000778.1 GCA_937975745.1 uncultured Planctomycetaceae bacterium
CATGACCTACGAGGTCTCGCTGGTCGTGATGGCATTGGTGGCGGCACGCGATGGTGAACGAGACCGGGGGCTGCTGTCCGCATTGGCCCAACGGCTGGAAGACGGCCAGATTACCCGCGGAGCCAACGCCGGCCTGTGGACCTACAGCCTGACAGGCGGTATCGCTGAATTCGGCGGCGACCGCAGCAACGGGCAATTTGCTGTCCTGGGACTTCGCGACGCTGTCGAGTATGGCATCCCCGTCGAACGGGAAACCTGGGAGCGGGTCCGCAATCACTGGGTTTCCGCACAGAGCGCGGACGGCGGTTGGACCTACAGTGGACTCGGTGGAGGCGGCAGCACCGGAAGTATGACGGCCGCCGGCATCGCCACGATGGTCATCGCTTCGGAAATGCTCGACATCGACAATACACTCGGCCCCGACGGTCAGCCGGTCTGTTGTCCAACAGTCAAAGACGATGACGTTCTGCAGCGTGGCATCGACTGGCTGTCGAAACATTTCGCTGTCGGGCACAACCCCAGCAGTAAGCTCTGGCTGCTGTACTATCTCTACGGTCGGGAACGGGCCGGCAGACTGGGCGGTCTCCGCTTCTTCGGCGAGCACGACTGGTACCGTGAAGGGGCTCAATTTCTGATTGATCGACAGTCGCAACGGGATGGAAGTTGGAAAGGCGAAGGGGGGCTGGAAACCGAACCGGTCATCGGAACCAGCCTCAGCCTGCTGTTCCTGGCGAAAGGACTCTCTCCTGTCCTGATCAACAAGCTCGAATTCGACACCAGCGACGACGCTGCCGATCCGACACCGTATTGGAACCGCCATCGACACGATGCCCGCAACATGACGAAGTTCATCAGCGGTCTACCAAAATGGCCCAAACTGCTCACGTGGCAGACAATCGACATTGACCGCCTGAAGGGACAGACCGGCCTGCGGGACTTGCGGATGGCCCCCGTGCTGCTGCTCACTTCCGATCGCCGACCGGACTTCGACGAGGCACAAGTCGAACTGCTGCGGCAGTATGTCGATGCGGGCGGTTTTCTGTTTGCGGTTCGAAACTGCGGCAGCAGCGATTTCGAGAATGGCTTTCGCGAATTGATCCGTCGAATGTATCCGGCTGGCGAAGCCACGCTGGCGAAACTTCCCGACGACCATCCGGTCTTCCGCAGCGAATACCTGCTCGAACCGTCATCGGTGGAATTGCTGGGAGTCGACTTCGGCTGTCGGACGGCCATCATGTATTCCCCCGACGATCTCTCCTGCTTGTGGGACAAATGGGCACGGCTGGATCCGCCCGGTCGTCCAGTGCAGCTCAAGACGATGATCACCAAAGCGAATCGGGTCGGCGTGAATGTGATTGCCTACGCGACAGGCCGCGAACCGCCATCCAAGTTGGGGCAGGACGCGCTTCTGGCCGAGGCAGGTGAAGATGACCCGATCGAACGGGGGCTGTTGCAGATCGCCAAGCTGCGACACAGTGGTGGCTGGGACGCTGCGCCGGCCGCCTTGCGGAATTTATTGACGGCCCTCAATCAGTCCGTGGGAGTTTCGGCGTCACGTAAGGCTCGCGATCTGCCGGTCACTGATCCGAACCTGTTCAAGTACCCCATCGCCTACATGCACGGCCGGTATCGGTTCGAATTCAGCAAGCAGGAACTTGCTCAACTGCGGGAGTATCTGCAACGGGGGGGAGTGCTGTTCGCCGATTCCTGCTGCGGCGCGAAGGTCTTCGACAGTTCGTTCCGGGCGATGATCGAACAGGCCTTTCCTGGCAAATCGCTGAAGCGGATTCCGCCGAACCACGAGTTGTTCAGCACCAAAGTCGGTTTCGATCTGCGGCAGGTCCGCCGCCGGGGGCCAGATTTCGACAATCCCAATGCCGCCTTAGAAACCAGCGTGACCGTCGGGGAACCGTTCCTGGAGGGCCTGGAGATCGACGGCCGGCTGGCTGTGATCTACAGCAAGTACGACATCAGTTGTGCGTTAGAACGCCAGGCCTCGGTAGCGTGTTCCGGTTATGTTTCCGAAGACGCCGTCCGCATCGCGATGAACGTGGTTCTCTATTCGCTGCTGCAGGACGTCACCAGTCTCCGCGTCAGACAATGATGGCGTGGTGAGAATGACGACAGTGGGATCGGTCAGCGTGGACCGAGCCCCGCGGGACAATGTCACTGCAGGGGACACGGAGGATCGCAGAGGAAGCCACCCTGCCGCTCAGAAATGGGGAGCTTCGACGCATTCGCAACAACGGGCCACCACGCGGACTACGCTTGGTGACGTTTGCGCCAGCCGTAGCCGATCAAACCGACACCACACATCAGCAACAGGGCGATACTCGACGGGGCGGGGA
>CALJUK010000779.1 GCA_937975745.1 uncultured Planctomycetaceae bacterium
TCGAACCGGCAACCTCCGCCGTGCAAGGGCGGCGCTCTCCCAATTGAGCTACGTCCCCGCAATGCGGACTTCACTTTGAAGTCTGCTTTCAGAAGAAGCAGGCCGGTCGGTTGGTCAACCGACCGGCCCAGTGGGCGTACGTGGATTCGAACCACGGACCTCAGCTTTATCAGAGCTGCGCTCTAACCAACTGAGCTATACGCCCTTACCCGCTTGCGGGACGAGATATTTTGCCGTGCGAACCGCGGTTTGTCCAGTCTGCGGCCGACTGGATCGTGGGATTTCGGAAATTGCCGGTCCGGTTTTTTTGCCGATCGCTGTATCTGACTTGTGGGATTAGGGTTCGAGCAGGACGGGTGCATTGGTTGTTCGGCTGTCGGCCACCGCTCGGGCGATGGTCATGTTGCGGAGGACGTCGGAAAGGTCGGGGGCGGGGATCAGACCACCAACGACGCGACGGCAAAACTGGTCGAGAATCACTTCGATTTCGGAGCGTTCGGAAGCGAGTGACTCGATATGGGTTCGTTCGCCGAGGGTCCAGGTGATTTCGCAGGACGATTCGAGGATCGCACGGCCGTTTGCACATTCGACTTCGAACAGTAGCTGAGGGACGGAGTTTTCCGTATCTGCTGTGGCAGGTTTCTCGGGATTGTTGTCTACCGAACTGTTGGCTGCCGGACGGTTGGACTGCGAGAACGTCGCGGGGCCGCGGATACGAAGTTGTGCGCGGGGCGCCCGGGCATCGGATTGGCGGCGGCGAAAGCCGATCTGAACGAGGTAATCCTGCTGTTGCGATTGGGTACTGCCACCGAAAGGCCGGGTATCAATGACGACCGGTTCTGACCGCAGGATATACCGGCACCAGTCGAGCAGACCGATGAGGAAATCGAAGCCCGTCGTCTGTCCGGGAATTTTTCCGTGGATGTCCGGGGTGGGGAGAACGGCGTCGATCGTCAAGTGCTCTGCCGGGCCAAGTCGCGTTGCAATGAGCTCGTTGAGGCGACACGTCGCTGGCGTGTATCGTCGGCTAAACTCGGGCATGGCTGTAATGCCGCGTTCTTTCACGTGCGAGCAGAGCGATTCCAGCAACCCGATGTCCTCGCCCAGGCTGCCAGCGATGAGTGTTGGTTTCCCGAGTTCGAAAGCCACGTTGATGGGATAGCGATCCTGCCAGCCCCGTTCGAGGATGAGGACCGCATCGACTGTGGTCCTTTCGAGCAAGGATCTCACACCGGATGCCGGGCAGGTCTCGAAGTGGCTGGCTGCGTGGTGAGCCCGGGTGAACACGCTGTCGAAGACACCGGCGACAGAAATGCGGCCCGCGCGGCGCATGCGCTCGACGGCCGGGGCATATCGGATGTCCCAAGCGGGCCCGAGTCCAAGGATCGCAAGCCTAACCATGTTGGTAGCCCGCAATGGGGCCCCGAGAGGACACAACGGCATCACCCGCGGCCGGCGTCGCAACGACGTGTGTGGCGCGTAAGTTCTTGACGGCCCCAATCATACGGTTGCCGATCGGCGAATACCAGAGGCGAGAAGCGGGACGTGATCTGCTCAACGGCCAGTCACTCCCCGGCTGCAGCCGATTCCAAAGGGCTTTCCATTGCGTCGGGCCTGCTCGGTGGCCCGTCCAACCTATCCTGCCGATTCGCGAAACTGAAAACTGTCAACATCAGGTAGGTCACCAGCAGCACGACTCCAATCGGGCGGGCCAGGTGCATTCCGCTGAAAATGGCTCCGACGCGAAACGTGACCAGGATAAAGATCATCGCCGGAAACAGGACATGAAAGAAGTGGTGGCTGGTATGCAGACCGTCCGGAGTGACTGCGTCTGCGGCACCGGTAACAAAGAGAACGTTGAGAATATCGGCACCAATGACATTCCCAACAGCTAAATCCCCGTGGTTCTTGCGAGCGGCCGCGATCGCTGTGACAAGTTCCGGCAGGCTCGTGCCAAACGCCACAAGCGTTGCCGCAATGACCTCATTGGGAATCTGGACGCGAATCGCGCACTCCGTCACGGTTGGAATCAGTGCATGCGATGTGACGATGACCAGGGCGATGCAGACTCCCAGACGGGCCAGGATGAATGCCACCGGGGCAGTCACGTCGGTTTCGAATTCTTCCAGCGGGGCGACTCCGGTTCCGTTGTCGAGGCGGGCCCAACGGACGGACTGCCAGATGTACGCGACGAGCAATCCCAGGAACAGAAATCCCGCCCATTGCGGCAACCGTCCCGAAGGATCAGGTCCAAACACCGAGAGGGGGGCGGACCACGGCCAGCAGCAGGCGACCAGCAGCAGAGCGCAGCCCAGCTGCAGCCAGCCCTGGCGTTGCAGGATTTTGGGGGGCAGCGGCAGCGGCGCGATAACGCAGGCAATGCCGAGGACCAGGCCCGTATCGCAGATGATCGATCCGACTGCGTTACCGAGTGCCAGGCTGGGGTCCCCGTGTGTGGCGGCCAGAACCGAGACGGCCGCCTCGGGCGTCGTCGTTCCGAGGCTGACAACGGTCGCGCCGACGACTACCTTCGGGACACCCCACCGCTCCGAAAGTGAGACGGCCTCCACAACCAGCCGATCTGCCGATTTTCCGAGAGCCGCCAGCCAGAAAGCGATCAGCAGGAACAGGTAAGGCCAGGAAACAGTCGTCAGCCATACGGTGTAAATTTCTTCCATGGACCGGTCGACTCGCTTCTTAGCGTTGGGTGGGAAAAGCTTGGGCAGCCGACCCAGATCGTGGTTGCCGACCCAAATATCGTGTTGCCCGGTTTGATCTGGCGACCGTACACTTAAAAAGCGTCTGTCCGCTGGCTTCTACCTTCGTGCGAGTTGGAACGTAGCAGACAGATCGGTGTGAACGGGTCGGTATGGTAATCCTTGCATGCCAAACTGTGAAGGGCGGGAGAACGGATGACAGACTCACCGAGTCACGCGGGCGATTTTGAAGAATCGCCCCAGGGGACGGAATCGGGCGGTGTTCCCCGTCCCGCGAATCGAAGTGTGGCGACACCCCTCCATACGGAAGAAGTCGAGATCCGCGGCCACATCGTCGACAGTCTGATTCTGCCGAAGATTCTCGATGAAATCATTCAGCGAAACGCGGAATTCGAGTTTCGTGAAATCTCCATCGGACATCATCGGGCCGACCCCAGTTTTGCCCGGCTGGCGATTTCGGCTGCTTCGGAAGAGCAACTCGAAGGTGTTCTGGTGGCTGTCTGCCAACACGGAGCTGTGCCGGTCCATTCGCGGGATTGTAAGCTGCAACCAGCCGACATGGCCGGCGCCTTTCCGGACGGGTTCTATTGCACGACGAATTTACAGACTGATGTCCGCTTGAAGGGGCATTGGGTCCCTGTCGGGTGGCAGGAGATGGACTGCGGCATTCGTGTCGATCCCGATATTCCGTCCGCCGAGTGTATTCCAATGACGGAGGTCACACCGGGCGACCTGATCGTGATTGGCCGGCAGGGAACTCGCGTTCAGCCGCAAGAGCGAGACCGAGATGCCGTTAATGCATTTAGCTTCATGCAAAGTACGGTCTCCAGTGAAAAACCCAAGACCGGCACGGTGCGCGAAATCGCGGCCGAGATGCTGCGGGCTCGCACCGGAACTGGGAAGATCATCGTTGTTGCTGGACCAGCCGTTGTGCACACGGGAAGCCGGGAACTGTTCAGCCGGATGATTCGCGAAGGTTACGTCAACGTCCTGTTTGCCGGAAATGCACTCGCCACGCACGACATCGAGCAATCCTGGTTCGGAACAAGTTTGGGGATTTCGATCGAGCGCGGCATCTCGACGGAAGAAGGGCACGAACATCATCTCCGTTCGATCAACCGTGTCCGCCGATTGGGTGGGATTCGCCCGGCCGTCGAACAGGGTGCATTGACTAGTGGCATCATGTACGAATGTGTCAAGAATGGAGTCGACTACGTGCTGGGGGGAAGCATCCGCGATGATGGTCCGCTGCCCGATGTCATCACTGACACGATTGAGGCCCAGCGGACCATGCGACAGCATATTCCCGGCACGACGCTGTGTCTGATGCTGGCGACGACGCTGCATTCGATTGCCGTCGGAAACCTGCTGCCGGCCGGTGTGCGGGTCGTCTGTGTCGATATCAACCCGGCCACGGTAACGAAATTGGCCGACCGGGGCTCGTTCCAGACGATTGGCCTGGTCACCGACGTCGAACCGTTCTTACGGGTTCTGGTCACGGAACTGGAAACCCAGGCCGCTGCCAAATCGTTGTGATGTGAGGCGTTAAGAATTACGGCGGCGGAGTCGAACCGGCAGCACAAGCCAGCCAGCGAGACCGAGTAACGCCAAGAGACCGCTTGAGGGTTCCGGCGTCAGGAATGCGTCGTCGAGGACAAAGTCGAATGTCTGGCCATTCGAGAACCAAAAGCTGCTGTCGGCCGAACGCTGCCGGCTGTTTCCGCCACCCTTGTTAATCCAGGCCCAGTTGTCGTCCGTATCGGCCGACGTGTCCGCGGTGATGGAAAGCCAGTAAGGAGTGTTCGCCGCAAGCGTCAGCCCTACCGGGGAGCCGACATCCACAGAAAAGGCGAAGATACGACTTCCACTGAGTGTAACCCCGGTGTCAGTCCGGGGGACAACGATCGGGGTTCCGATCACCTGTTCGAAGATCGGGTCAAACCTGGGTCGGGCTTCGCCGGATGGTTCCTGGTCGAAGACTCGAATCCAGAATGCTTCGGGCCCTGTTGGTGTGTCGCTGGTCCGGTAGATCCCCGTCCAATGGAATGAGCGGATCGTGGTTTGCCCGGGAGCGAGCGAGAAATCATCCACGACCTGGTTGGACGCATCAAAATCGGCGACGCCGAAGGCGATTGGGTCGACGCCAACAACCACACCGTTGTCATAAATGGGAGCGGCCAGCACTGATTGAGCAGCAATCAGCCACAGACCGGCAACAGACAAAACTCGATGACAACATTTCATGGGGTGAGGCTTCAGGATGTATGACCGTCAGGTGCGTGACGATTGCGAGTTTGGGGCCGGCATTCTGCAGAATCACGCAGATCGACCTGTTTTTCCTATTCTGCCAGTTGGGTTGACACGAATCAACCACGATCTGAGTCCCGGCGACTAATATTTCAAGTAGCTTGGCACGCCCTGCTGCAGTCGCGTTGGGAAAGTTGTTGCCGGGCGCGAGGCAGACTGGATTGATTATGTCGATTATGCCGATAGCACAGGTGATGCCGCCCGCTGGACGGCCGGCGCGCATCGTTTCGGTTGAGTCGACCGCAGTCCGGAGAGTTCGAGCGTGCGAACACTGTGTCTATTTTTGCGGTGTCTCTTTACGGGGATGCTGGTCTGTTGGACTGCCGGCTGCATGGCCGTGCAGACTGGCGTGACCAATCCGGTCCCCGAGCTGACGCGCGTGGCTGTCGTCCCCTTCTTTAACCTGAGTCAGGAACGCGTTGTCGACGGACGGCGATTCGCGAACGCCTACTTTGCGGAACTCCAGAAGCTCCCAGGGTTTCAGGTCTTGCCAGTTGGCGTCACCGAACAGGCGATTGTGGATGCGGGCCTGGCGATGAACAAACCCGAAGACGCGCTGGCATTGGCCCGGCTTCTGAATGTCGACCTGGTCGTCCTGGGGGCTGTCACCGACTACGACCAGTACTATCCGCCCCGAATTGGGATGCAAGTCTCCTGGTACACCGACAAGTGTGCTCAATTTATTCCCGGTGTCCCGGTGGACATTCACGGCCGATATGAAGTGAAAAAACTCTGGCGGAACGACCAGAAGCAGCACCGGCAGTTCCACTCGGCGGT
>CALJUK010000780.1 GCA_937975745.1 uncultured Planctomycetaceae bacterium
CATGCGTGCCTGTCTTCACTCTCGAACGTCGTGGCGAATTGTTTCGCTGGCGATTGTGATCCTGGCGTTGACCGGCCCGATTGGTCAGCAGACGTCCCAGGCGGCCGATGCGTTTGAACGCGTCATCGGCAGTGATCTCCGCAAACTGCACAGCGACGTGAAGCCCGTCCCGTCGCTGACGATGGACGACACCATGCGGCTGAAGCCGATCTCGCGGACGCTCAGCAACCCACTGGTCATTCTCCGTACGAACGATGGAAATCTGGTCAAGGCACTCATCGCTTGGGGCTTTCACCGCAAAGAAGGGACGCAGGAGCTCACGCCGGTCCTGCTGCTTGAGCGGTTCGTCACGTATCGGACCGACCGCGAAAACGTGACCGCCGCCGCTGGCCGCGAAGTCATGCTGTTCGCCGGGTTCGCCTTCAACTTCGACATCGGGCAGGTTGTTCCGGAAGGCCATGGAGCTGACATCACATTGACAGCCGAGGGCAAACTCCTGCCAGTCGGCTCGGCCGAAATCCTACCGCTTAACGGACTCCCCGAAAGCAGTGACCCGGACGAAAAACGTCAGCCCGAGGATCACAGCGGCATACTCCCGCAGGATTACACCGGCAACTGGGACGTGACGATCGATGGGCGTTGGCGGGGTGACTGGAATCTGACGGTCGGCGAAAATGGGCTGGCAGAAGGCCGCTACCGATCCGACGAGACGCAAAGCGTCTACAACATCTCCGGCCGGAGCACGACACCCTATCAGCGAATCCGACTGGTGATCCATCTGGAGAATGCCGACCAGGTCGTCAACGGTTATCTCTGGTCGACGGACAAGTCGACGATGGCGGGGACTGTCGAACTGGCCGGCCGCACCTTTGGCTTCTATGCCGTCCGCAAACCAACCGAATAGCGGTCCCGCCGGGACAAGACCCTGCGATGGGGCGTTCACGGCCGACAGGGTACGTGGCTACACTGGAACTGTTCGGTTCCCCGACCGATTGGAAGGTGACCAATCGGACGGTGACGAACCGCGCGAGTCATCGCCGTGGCACGCAACCGTTTCAGCAGACGACGAACCAGGCAAACAACCAGAAGGACAACCATGAAACCGCAACATTGTTGCAGACGAGTGACAACAGGCCTGCTGGGACTGCTGATGGTTTCGATCGGCACAGCCGCGGGGGCGGCAGCACCCGCATACAACGATCCCAAACCCCAGCGGTATGACCTCAGCCGGCGGGCCAGCGAAATTGATCCCCGCGCGAAAGAGCATCCCGAAATCAAGTTCGTCTTTGCCGACGCCAAGGGCAAAGTCCAGGACTTGCAACACGCCGTTGTCGATACGCGGGTCAAACCCCGGGGACAACTCGTCATCTGGCTGATGGGACATAACCAGGGACTCTTCGAAAGGATCTCCGGTTATGGTCTGCATGGAATTCAGGTTCATTACGCCAATGGATGGTTCGGCGGACTGACGGCCAAGGAGCGCGATGATGGGACCAGCTTGGGGAAGATCCGGCTGGAAGCGGCGACCGGCGAAGACTTCAGCCCGCTGGTCGACATCCCACATCCCGACGGCATGATGGAACGCGCGCTGCAGTTCGTGAAATGGCTGGCAAAGGAACATCCGCAGGGAGAGTGGGACCAGTTTCTTACGGCCGATGGGAAGTCTCTGCGTTGGGACCGGGTGATCGTCAGTGGCATCTCGCACGGCTCGACGACAGCGGCCCGGTTCGCCAAGCATCAGCGTGTGGCCCGCGTCGTGATGTTCTCCGGACCCCGCGATCAGCTGGAAAGCTGGCAAGGTTTCCCGTCCGCGACGCCCGCCGAACGGTATTTCGGTTTCACTCATGTCCTCGACGGTGGTTGGACCGGCGATCATTACTGCCGATCGTGGGAAATGCTGGGTCTGAATCAGTTCGGCCCGATCGTCAATGTCGATGAGGAGCCTTATCCCTGGAAGAAGACGCGGCAGCTGATCACAACCAGCGACGTCAACAATAATCCGTCGCGGGCCCACACCACGGTTGTTCCAGGCGGATCGGCTGTCAAAGATGCTGACGGTCGCTACATCCACGAAGATGTCTGGCGGTATCTGTTTACTCACCCGGTCGATCAAACCGGTTTGGCCGTCCCGCCGGATCCGGACTGCCGAAAGGATCTCCGATGAAGCATGTCCGAAGTGCATCCCTCGCGCTGATGGTCGCCAGTCTGGTGGTTCACGCGGCACTCCTATCGGCGGCGGACAAAGCGGACAAGACGGAACCGACCAACGCCAAAGAAGCAGCGAAAGCCAAGGCCCGCCAAGAAGCCGAACTGGACGAGAAGTATCAGGCCGTGGTCGCGACACTCACGCCGGCTGAGCAAGCCTGGGAAAAGGTCCTGCAGGAGAATCTGGGGAGCTTCTATCTGCCGATCCACAAACGCCAGAAAGTGGCCGGCCAGTCGAACGCCTGGGACTTCGTCCACGACGATCCCCATCTGCCACGTGTGCTGCTCATTGGCGATTCTGTCTCGCGGGGCTACACGCAGGCCGTCCGAAAAGAACTGGCTGGCAAGGCCAACGTGCATCGGGCTCCGGCCAACTGTGGCCCGACGGCCACCGGTCTGAAGCGGCTTTCCGTCTGGATGGGTGACGGAAAATGGGACGTTATCCATTTCAACTTCGGGATTCACGATCGCAACACGCCGCTGGCAGATTACACGCATCGGCTGGAACAGTTGACCGAACAGATGCAGCAGACCGGCGCCTTGGTGATCTGGGCCAGTACGACTCCGATCCCCGACGTCGCCGAGAAGAAGTTTACAGCCCAGTCGATCGTCGAGCGAAACGAGGCGGCCGCCAAGGTGATGCAGCAGCACGGCGTGCCAATCGCCGACCTGTTTAGTGCAATCACACCCCACCTGGCTGAGATGCAGAATCCCCAAGACGTCCACTTCAACGCCAAGGGGTACGACTTCCTTGGTGCGCAAGTGGCGGCTGCCATTGAGAAGCATCTCACCGCCAAGTGATCTCCACCGCAATCGAATGGCCC
>CALJUK010000781.1 GCA_937975745.1 uncultured Planctomycetaceae bacterium
CGCCATGGCAGACGCTGGCGATGGGAGCATTCTTGTCAAAGAAATGCCGAGTGATTCGAATGAGGTCGGGGTCGTCGCGAATGTATTCCGGGGCGCGCCCGCCAGAGAAAAAGATCCCCAAGTACTCCTCCGGGGCGATCTCCGAAAATGCGACGTCAGCTTCGATCGTATAGCCTTCCCATTCTTTGGTGATGGTCCATCCGTGTCTGACTTCGTGCAGAACCATCTGGTACTGCCGTTTCTCCGGAGCGGCAACGACGGGCCGAAAGCCGGCCTCGATTAAACGGTAGTACGGGTACAACGTATCGAGTGTCTCGGACGCGTCACCCACCACAACTAAGACGTCAGACCCTGCCATGGCTATCCTGTTCAGTTTCAAAAGGACCGCTGTGTGCTCCAAGGGACAATCGGGGCGGAAGCCCGGAGACCGACTCACTTGCCGACTATGACGCCGGCCTGCTGGAAGTCAACGACTCTCAGCTGGTGGCTTCAACTCAGTGAAATTACCGAGCGTGAGTGAGTGGTCGGGCCGATGTGACGACAGCGACGGTGTGGTCAGACTGTTTCGAAACCTGCCCGCTGGTCCCGTTTCAAGTATCGATTGGCCTCTTTATCGTCCGGAAATACTTCGCCCACGGGGTCCCACACCAAGGGGCGTCCCAGTCGCATCGAGATGTTTGCCAAGTGGCATGTGCTGACACTGCGGTGCTGCGATTCGAGATCAGACAACGTCTGTTGACGCGACTCGATACAGTCGAAGAAATTCCCCATGTGATTGATAATTGCATCCAGCTTTCCGGAACGCTCAGGGCGAGAGAGATTGTCGTTTGCATACAACGTAAATTGCTCACGGGGAAGTGGAGTGTTGGCCAATGCATCTACTGGGCTGCCAGCGATCGTCGCTCGATTGACAAAGATGCGGCCCGCATCTCCCTCGAACAGAATTCCACGGCGGCCTTCGTCGGCGATTTCCAGGTCGACTCCGTTCGCGTACTTAATCTTCGCTGCAAAGTCGGTTGGGACGTTGTAACCGTTATCAATCGCCGGCAGAGTTGCCTTCCCGTCGATGTGGATGGGCAAGCTGTTGATGGCCCATTGCGCAATATCGATGTGGTGGGCTCCCCAGTCCGTCATCTTTCCTCCGGAGTATTCCAGCCACCACCGGAAGGTGTAATGAGACCGTTCGGGGATATAGGCGACATCCGGCGTTTGCCCCTGCCACAAATTCCAGTTGAAGTGGCCGGGCACTGCTGCCGTCTGAAACGGGCCCCCCGATGGGTTTTTGTCGGTCGTGCAGGTCACTTTACGCAGCGTTCCAATCCTTCCCTGGCGAACCATCTCGGCCGCCAGTCGAAACCGGGAGTCGCTGCGCTGCCATGTTCCGACCTGAACAACTCGGTCCGACTGACCGACTGTGTCGCGCAGGACTTTTCCTTCGTCGATCGTCAGCGTGAGAGGCTTCTCGCAGTAGACATCCTTTCCCGCACGGACGGCGTCCAACAGCATTTTTGTATGCCAATGGTCGGGAGCGGCGATCAGGACGACATCCACATCTTTGCGATCCAGTAGCTCCCGGTAATCCTCAAAGATTCTCGGTGTACTTCCAAAACTGGCTCGGGCCTGTTCGCGCACATGGCGATCCACGTCGGCAATCGCGACAATCTCACCAAACAGCCGCGCCTTCTCGGTGATGACGGAGCCCTGATACCGCATTCCGATCGAACCGACGCCCAACCGCTCCACTTTCGCACGGGGCTGCTCCGCCGTCTTGCCCTCGGTTTGCGTAAACAGAGTTGGCGCCAGTGCG
>CALJUK010000782.1 GCA_937975745.1 uncultured Planctomycetaceae bacterium
CTCCGGCGGTGCCGGATCGGAACAGCCCGCCATCCAGGCTGCCACAAACAGCGGCATCAAGCCGTTGGTCAGTGCTGACTGTAGTCGCCCCGACATCGCTGTCACCGGGATCCTGTGAATCGCGTGCGACGAGCTCCCCGCCTGCTCTATCGTACCACGTCACCTTGAACGCTGTCTCCGAGCCAAGACCGCTTGGTGCAATCAGATCGAATACAGAATTCGATGGCCGAAACTGCTGGAGGTGATTCTCACCGCTGCGCCGTAGCGGAATCCGTTCGCTGCTGCGGTCGATGCAACCGCGGTAGGTTTTGATGGGACGAAATCTTCAGCGGTGTCGCAGACCGCTGCATGTTCGGCGATCGCTGAAATGCACCCGTAAGACTTCCCCGAGGTGGGTGCGGCAGCCAGGAGGTGGCAGCCCCTTCAAGAGGATCTGGTGCCCTGGGGTGTGAGTCCGTTCCGCCGACCGCCGCTCGTGATCGATGCCTCGAAGGTCCTACGGCAGGCGTTCGACTTGGAGTTCAGCGCACAAAGCCCAGCACAGCGTTGCCGCAATCACAAGTTTCGCAGCATCGAGGGGCATCTACCTTCCCGCTGGCGGCGGAGAGTGATCTTTTCCGCAAGCACACTCAACGATTATCTGACATTGCCTTGAATGTAATCATGCAGATGCTTGATCTCCGCTGCTTCCTCCCGGACCAAGTGCGAATTCACATCTCCAAGAGAAACGAGTCCTACCAAATGACCATCAGCGTCTACGACTGGTAGTTGGCGGACGTATGCATTCTTCATGATCGACCGCACTCTGTCGACGGAATCCTGAGGAGTGCAGACGATGACCTCGCTCGTCATGACCTCTCCGACTGTGATCTTGGAAAGATCGTCCACTGCGGTGGCGAGTCTCTGCAGAACATCGCGTTCAGTGATCATGCCGCCAGGGACGGCACCGTCGTCGGTCACGACAAGGCATCCGATCTTGAGTTCGTGCATCCGCTTCACAGCGTCCAGGACTGTTGATGTCATCGAGATCGTGTAAACCTGTGGGCCTTTGACCACCAGGACTTCACTTACGGTGCTCATTTTCAGATCCAGCTATTCCCGCAATTGAAGTCGGAGCGATGACGGTCGTCTCGACCGAGTGACACGTATCGCGCCGGCTGCGTTGCTACTTCCGACAATGGATGCGCCATGATTGAACCAAGGTTACCAGATCGTGGTCGCAGACTCCAACCTGCATCTTGACACCTGCGAACAGCGAATGCGGCCGAGGCGTAGACCTTGGTGTTCTGTCTTTGAGACCCTGGCCTTTCAAGCGGATCAGGGATATTGGCAGCTGAGTATCGCAGCGGAAATGGACTTGAGGTGCATTCAGTGATTGCTTTCCGCGCATCGCGCCATCTTGTGTAGACGGCGGTGAGAAAGCGGAGCGCCCGGCGGAGAGTGGCGGGCGGTGAGATTTCGGAGCGCTGTTGCCGTGGGATGACTCAGTCCGAGTGTGGCGAGCGACTCGGACAGGCCGGGGTCCTTTCTCTATGTCGTCGGGGTGGCCGGGGAGCTTGAGCGTTTCGAGCGGCGACGTTTGGCATCGCGCAGTCGATAGCTCTCGCCGCTCGCTTCGACGATGTGGCAGCGATGCGTCAGCCGGTCGAGCGTGGCCCCGGTAAGACGCTCACTTCCAAGGACCTCCGTCCAGTTCTCGAACGGCAGGTTGGTCGTAACGATCAGGCTCAGACGCTCATATGCCGTACTGATGACGTCGAACAGCAGTTCCGAACCGACCTTGCTGGCCGGGACGTAACCCAGCTCATCCAAGATCAGCAGATCCAGCTTGCCCAGCTGCTTCTTCAGACGCAGCAGTTCCCGCTCCTCTCGGGCTTCCATCAACTGTGTGATCAGCTCCGTCACCCGGATGAACCGCACACGCTTCCCCTGGCCACAGGCAGCGATCCCCAGGGCGATCGCGAGATGGCTCTTCCCGGTTCCTGAGTTGCCCACCAGCAACAGGTTCTCCCGCTTGTCGATGTATTCCCCTCGGACCAGCTCGGTGATCAGCAACTTGTTGACCGACGGCTGCGCCTTGAAGTCGAACGTCTCCAGCGTCTTGTGCGTGGGGAACCGGGCTGCCTTCAGGCGGCGATCGGCTGCCCGGCGTTCTCGATCAATCAGCTCCAGCTCACACAACTGCAGGAGGAACGCCAGATGATCAACGTTCTCGGCAGCGCAACGGCTGGCGACTCTTGCGCATTCACTCAGCATCGTCGGCAACTTGAGGGCCTTCAGGTGATGCTGCAACAGGACGGTACTCTTCGTCTCGATCTTGGTCATTGCTCAACCTCCCATCAGCGACTGATAGGAAGCCACATCAGTCCGGGCGACACGCACCAGCTTGAGATGTGGACGACCGTCCAGACAGAACAGGTCCACCGGCTGCTCCTGCTGATACTCCAGGATCAGCCGCACGGCATCCGCACTGATGGTCCCGATCTCCAAGCCATGCTGGACCGCATGCTTCAACGCTGGGAGCGAGTGCCGTTCCAGCAGCCGCAGGACCTTGATGAACTCCCGTGTTCCCATGCCCCCCAGTTCGGCTTCCAGGCGTCTGCGGAGGATGCCGAAGCAGACCGGCAGGTCCCAGTCTTCCAATGGACGAGCGTGATCAAAGCCACCAGGCTTGTGCTCCAGGAGCGCCAGATAGTGCACGGGATCGAAGAAAAACTGCTCCTTGCCCCAATGGCGCGGGTGGCGAGCAACCAGATCGTCCGCAAAAACGAGCCGCACCTCATCGACGGTGGCTACGATGGTGATCTCTCGATAGGCGTACCGCGTCGGGACCGAGTAGCTGTTCCGGTCGAAGCGGACCAGCGACAGTGAATCGGCCTTCGCCTGATGGAGACGACAGGCCTCGAATTCCTGCCGGGGCAACGGACGCAGCACCGATCGCTCATCGCTCAGCAGTTCCTGTTTGGGAGCTGGCTTCCCCCGTGACCGGTGCGACAGATCCTTGCGACACGACTCCTCCAAGTCCCGGTTCAAAGTCTCCAGGGAGTCGACCCGTGGGACGGGCACCAGGAAATTCGACCGGCCGAAGTCCAACAGCCGTTCGACGTGTCCCTTCTCATTCGCTCGACGAACCAGACAGAAGTGATCGGCGAACAGGAAGTGACTCTTCAGACGGAGGAACTCCGTGGTGACGCGCCGCTCACGGCTGCCGACGATCTTCGCCACGGCAATCTTGCTGTTGTCGTAGCTGATCCGCGTCGGCACCCCGCCGAAGAATGTGAAGGCCCGCAGATGGCCTTCGAGAAACGCCTCCGTGCACTCTCGGGGAAACGCCTTGGATATAGATCGCGCCTGAGTACGGCAGCGTCATCACGAACAGAGCGACCTGCGTCTTCTCGCCGTCGAGCCACACGTCGGCGAACCCGAAGTCGACCTGGGCCTCGCCAGGACGGTGTGACAGCGGTAAGAACACTTCCCGGTTCCGCTGCTTCAAGGCCCGCACCGCGTCCTTGACGATCGTCTCGCCACCGTCGTAGCCGTGCTCGTCGCGCAGCCGCTGGAAGATCCGATGCGCGGTGTGTCGCTGCTTGCGGTGCACCTGCCGGTCACTTTTGAGGATCTCCTCGATAATCGGCAGGAACGGCTCCAGCTTGGACGATCGACGCTTGGTCAACCGATACCCGGGCGGCTCGCTGTGCGTGAGAATCTTCGTCAGCGTGTCCCAATGAATCTCGTATTCGTGACACGCCGCTCGCTTGCTGATCTCGCCACTCAGGACTCGGCGGCGGATCTCTGCCCATTTCTCCATGTCGGTGAACACCCTCGTCTCCCACTGCCTCCGTGCCAGACTGTCGGTGAAAACCGAACAGTTTGACCGCTCAGCAGCAGGTGAACATCTGGGCGCTCCGAAATCTCACCGCCCGCCACTCTCCGCCGGGCGCTCCGCTTTCTCACCGCCGTCTACAATCTTGAAATGACGGTTGCAATCCATTCGCCGCCACATCTCCATGGCTCCTGCAGAGACAACTTTTTTTCTGGCTCAACGCGGATTCGCGCACGTAGGATTGCCCAGAACGTAACTGACTACTTCGACTCAGGATGCGACGATGCGGCAGCTCAACCGGCGATTTCCCCTGCGAGTGCGGGCTGGGCGAGGCGCGGCAGGCACCACCGGCCGGGCCTGACTGCCCGCCTCGGGGACCCAGATCGCAATCGCCGCCAGCTGCTACGTACGCAAGTCCACGTAGAACCACTTTTCTGCGAGTACGATGATTG
>CALJUK010000783.1 GCA_937975745.1 uncultured Planctomycetaceae bacterium
TTCCATACCGTCCGGGATGGACGGAGCCTGCACAGCGTTGGGCATCGCCGGTCGAATCTCTCCTGTGCCGAATGAAGGGGTCGGAGGGAAGGCAGGTTGCCGGCTCCTGCTGTCACCGTAAGGAGATCGCGAATCGAGAAAGGGACTTGTTGATAGTGATGGTGTTTGCCAGGGAAATGTGCTTTGAGGCGGCGGGACGATGTAGTTCCCTCGGACGCCAGAAGGTACAGGAGCGTAGGGACCACTCAAACTCGGGTAACCGAAGTTGGCATTTGCGCATCCCCCCGCAGCTGGATAAACGCGGGAGTAGTCGAAATTGCTGGAGTAGATGCCATTGGTGCTGCAACCGCACCCCCGCGATGGATAGGTCGAGAATCCATCGTTGGCTGAAGAAGGGACGGCCGTGGCAATCATTGCCGCCACGGATGCCATAGTGGCCAGGATTTTGCAGGTCATTGTTCGCTCCCAAGTGATCGGAACTGATGTGGAGAAGACGTCCAGTCGTTCATCACGGAGCGTCAATGGTCCGCGTTATCAGCAAGTGATGCACACCGCGTGCCAGGTGTCATCACAGCATTGTTTTCTACTGTTTTAGAATCTCGATCGTCCGTAAATACACGGCCCACAGAACGTTTTCTGCAACAGTGCCAGCACAACGGGTCCCGCTGTTTCGTTGTCGTCGACTCGACAACTTGCGATATCAATTCGATCTCTCTGGACGATCATTGCAAACTCTACAATCGGTGTTTTGGTTGACACTTCTGTCAAACACTGTTTCGCGTTTGTAGAATCGATGGATGGTCTCGACATGAACACTCGATCGGGTGGCGAAAGGTTTTGGTACATGCGAAGAGTCTCCGCACACATGCTGATTGTCCTGCTGGCAGGTCATCTGATCGGATGCGGGCAGGGGGAGCCGGAGCAGAACGGACTGACGTTGGAGTCTGGTCAGTCACCGGACCAGGCCGGCTTCGCACCAAGTGATGTCGCGGCGTCACTCACCGTCTTTGAAGGGAGAATCCTGCCAATCTTTCAATCGGCGAAGCCATCGAGTTGCTCGGAATGCCACTTGAGCGGTGTCGATCTCAAAGACTACATCCGACCAACCCAGCAGGAGACGTTCGCGTCCCTGGTCGGCGCTGGGATGATCGACACAAAGAACCCGGATGAATCGAAGATCCTGCGTTTCATCAACCGGGCACCGGAAGAGCCAAGCCTCGTGACTGAAGAAGTGAGGAAACAGGAATACAACGCCTTTCGAGCCTGGATTCGCGCGGCGGTGGCCGATCCTCAGTTAATGGCGACCAGGGGGGATGCTGCCGCCATCGGCCCACAGGTTTCAGATGAGGTTGTTCGCCATGCTCGGCGGGATCGAGTTCTGGCATCGTTCATTGACAACATTTGGAACGAGGTCGGTCGATGCGCTGCCTGCCACTCTCCGGACCGCAATCAGAAGCAGGTTAAGGAACATGGCGAGCAGGTGTCGTGGATTACGCTGAACGATCCGCAAGCAACCTTGAACTACATGGTTGAGAACGACCTGATCGATGCGGAGAATCCCGACAAGAGCCTTCTGCTGATGAAACCGACCATGCAGGTTGAACATGGCGGCGGGCAGAAGATGGTTATCGGAGATCGGTCGTACAAGCAATTCCGACGGTTCATCGACGACTACGCCGCAATGGTGCACGGCAAGTACACTGAAGCCGATCAACTTCCGCCGCAGAGCGATGAAGTGTCGGTCGTCACCGACATCTGGTTCAAGATTGAAGGAGTGCCGGCCAAGTTCGACAAGATGCTGTTGCAGGCCGATCTTTACCGACAGACCGATTCCGGGTGGACCGAGTTTCGAGTTGCCACATCCGATCGCCCCGTCTTCGGCAAGGGAAACCTCTGGCAGCACTCGCTCAGCTTGACGGCTCCCCGGGGCAGTGCATGGGCAAAAGAGATCGACTCGCAACGCCTGCCACCGGGACGGTACTTGATCAGACTCTATATCGACCAGACCGGCAAATTGGAGAAGGACTTCACCGCCGAACTCGGTGACGATGATTTCGTCGGCCAAGTCGAAGTCGATGCCCGTTGGCCTGTCGGATATGGGCAGATGACAGTGGTGAAGTTTCCAGAATAGTAGCTACGTGAGATTGGTCGTTCTCAGTCTCAGGGAGTTGCCGATCACTGATACGCTGCTGAAGCTCATGGCGGCGGCGGCAATCATCGGATTCAGCAACATTCCCATGATCGGATAGAGAATTCCAGCGGCAACCGGCACGCCGAGAGCGTTGTAAACAAAGGCGAAGAACAGGTTTTTCCTGATGTTCTGCATGGTTCGTCGGCTGAGCTTCACAGCCTTGACGATTCCACGCAGGTCGCCTTTGACCAATGTGACGCCTGCCGACTCTATTGCCACGTCCGTGCCTGTTCCCATTGCGATGCCGACATCCGCCTCGGCCAAGGCGGGCGCATCGTTGATCCCGTCGCCAGCCATGGCGACCTTGCGGCCATCTGCCTTCAATTGCTTGATCCGATCGTGCTTGTCTTCGGGGCGAACACCTGCCTCAAAATCATCGATTCCCAGCTTTTCGGCTACCGTCTTCGCCGTCTTCTCGTTGTCGCCGGTGAGCATAATGATTCGCAGGCCAAGCTCGTGCAGCGTTTTGACCGCTTCCGGCGTGGAATCCTTGATCGGATCACAAACGGCAACCACCCCGGAGAACTTGCCATCCACAGCCACGTACATGACCGTTCGGCCTTGTCCCTGCAATTCATCGGCACGGTCGTCGAGTGCGGAAAGGTTGCTCACGTCTTTGTCGGCCAAGAGCGACCGCTTGCCGATCAGCACTCGCTTCCCACCTACAGTTCCGTGAACGCCGCCACCTGTCACCGAGTCGAAGTCATCGACAGATGAAAGGTCGAGGTTGCGGTCTTTGGCACCATCGACAATGGCGTGAGCCAGAGGATGCTCGCTCCGCTGCTCCACGCTCGCTGCCATGCGGAGCAGATCGTCCTCAGATTCAGAATTTACCGGAACGCACTCTGTCAACTTCGGTCGTCCCTGAGTCAGCGTGCCGGTCTTGTCCACAACAACGGTATCCACCTTCTCCAGCAACTCCAGAACTTCGGCGTCTTTGATAAGCACGCCTTCCTTCGCTCCTCGACCCACGCCGACCATGATCGACATCGGTGTGGCCAGTCCCAGTGCACAGGGACAGGCAATGATGAGTACCGCCACAGAATTGACAAGTGCCCAAGCCAGCGCCGGTTCCTTCGGACGAAGCACGGCCCAACTAAGAAAAGTGATGATGGCGATGGCAATCACGGCTGGTACGAAATACCCGGCGACGAGATCGGCAATCCGCTGGATCGGCGCTCTGCTTCGTTGCGCGTCAGCGACCATATTCACGATCTGCGAAAGCACAGTCTCTTCGCCAACCTTCTCGGCCTCCATCACAAACGATCCCGTTTGATTGACGGTACCGCCGATGACCTCATCGCCGGTTCGCTTTTGAACCGGGATAGGTTCGCCAGTGATCATTGACTCATCGACGGAGCTTTTGCCTTCCGTGACCTTGCCATCTACGGGAATCTTTTCTCCGGGTCGAACGCGCAGCATGTCTCCGCTCTGAACTTCATCCAGAGAAACTTCCTGTTCTTCACCGTCTCGCACGATTCGAGCGGTCGGGGGAGCCAACGAGAGCAATTCCAGAATAGCGCTTCCCGTGCGCCTTCTGGCTCGTAGTTCGAGGACCTGACCGAGCAAGACCAGTGTGATGATGACCGCTGCCGCCTCGAAGTAGACTTCCACATGTCCATTTACATTGAGGTCACTGGGCAGTAAAACGGGGAAGAGGACCGCAAAGAGGCTGTAGAGGTAAGCCGCTCCCGTACCGATGGCGATCAGGGTGAACATATTGAGGTTCCAGTTCGCGACAGACTGGAATCCACGCACAAAGAACGGCCACCCTGCCCACAGGACTACCGGAGTGCAGAGGATCAGTTGCAGCCACGTGTGAACGGCCTTCCCCAGCCAAGTGTCAACCGGAACACCCATCATCGGCAACATGGCGAGCAGAAACACTGGCACGCTCAAAGCCAACGCCACCCAGAATCGCAGTGTCATACTGCGGAGTTCAGAGTCGTTTTCTGCTTCGGCGTCCGTATACTTCGGCTCCAACTCCATGCCGCACTTTGGGCAGGTTCCCGGCTCATCCAGCTCGATTTCGGCGTGCATCGGGCATGTGTAGCTTTTCTTCTGCTTGCGTGTCGGAGGCTTGGCAGGCTCCAGCGCCATTCCGCACTTCGGACAGTTGCCCGGCTCGTCGCTCTCGACTCCCGGACACATGGGACAAAAGTATTCCTTCGACGCCGTGCGACTCTGTGAGCGAGAGGAGTCTTCCATCTTGGAGCAGCAGGAGTGTGTGTGGCCGTGATCACGTAGTTCGGTCAACTGGAGAGCGGGCGATGTGGTTTGACCGTCGTCGACCTCTCGTGCGAAGTGATCGCGACAATTCAGGCTGCAGAAGTAATGCTCTATTCCGGCATGTTCCAGCCGGATGGCTGTCTTCTCGTCAACCATCATTCCGCAGATCGGATCTTGCTGCATTTCCTCACCTGTTCCGTCAGTGGTCCTGGGTTTTCGTCTTCGTTCAGAACATGATAGGCGTTTTCGGCCCAAGGTATGTTGTCTGGCTGCCTTCAGATCATCGAAACTTGTGAATGAAACACAACGGGAGATGAGCACCCGGCCCGTCGTGCAATGAATCCGCCGAGTTCGTCCATCCGGTAGCAGAAGGGCGTTGACTTTGCGCCAGCGTCCTTCTGCATCATCAACTGGTCGGTTGCCCCAGCCCGGCCGACTTGAGCGTGGCCTCGTCCGGACCTCCGCCCGAGCAGCAGTCGGCGAGTTTGCCATCGATCACCACGGCGGGAACCGTCTGCACGCCGAGGCTCTTGGCCCGGCTCGCCACGTTCGGGTCGTGCATGTCCAACACGGCGACGACGCACGACGGGCAGGCAAGGCGCTCAACCAGTTGTACGGTCTCATCGCAAGCCGGGCATCCAGCGCTGAAGACTTCGACCTTTCGTTTATCAGCCATCTCTGGTCTCCTGTTGAAAGGATTGAACTTGATGAAGTTGTTCCGGCGAGCAACACGCCCGTCGGTTTCCGGCTGTTTCAGACTTCCTCGGCCACGAATTCCAGAATGAGGCACCGACCAGCACACCGATGCCGCCATACATCGCTGGATCGGAGTCGAATACGAACTTCCCGATGAGGACGATCATGGCAGCCACAACTCCGAGAGCGAATGGTGCGTAACCTCGTCGCTGGTTGGCCCGGAATCCCAGAGCCGCGACAGCGATGACGAGAAACACGGCCGTCAGTGGAAGGAGATAGGCCGTGTCGGTCAGGAATCCCAGTCCGATTGCACTGAGCAGCCCCGCATAGGCTGGCCAGCACGCCGGACACGCCAGCTTCGGCAACAGCGAAATGCCGATGGCCGGGACAACTGCAACCCACGCTCGCCATCCACCAGACGACTTTTTGTTCGCCGATTCGGTGCTGCCTCGAAGGGCCGACACGATGGTCTCTTCAGAGGGAACACGCTGCATTGCTCCACTCTCATCTTGATAGATTCGGCAGCAATCGGCGTTATTGGAGGGCGGGGCACCCGCAACGTCCTTCCCATCGACGAGAATGGTAGGCGATCCGTACTGTCGGGTATGAGGCGGACTGCTGGGGTCGTTTCGATCCCATTCCTGCCACTGCGAGGCCACTCCGACCTCGCCGAGGGCGTCTCGAAGTTGTTTTCGAGCCGCCGCAACGTTCGGGCAGTCGGCGTCGTAGATGAGTTCCACCTTCGACATTACTGTTTACCCCTTCCATCCAATGACTCCAGAATCGGGCATTCGCTGGTCGGGCCATCTCCGCTGCACGCTTTCGTCAGCTTCACCAATGCTCGCTTCATCCGTTGAAGCGTTCGTATCTTCTCCTCGATGTCGGCGATCTTGACTTCGGCTCGATCTTTCACATTCCCGCAGGAAGACGCCGGATCGAGTTTCAGCGATAGCAGTTCCTTGATCTCGTTGAGCGTGAAGCCGAGTTCTTTGGCTTCACGAATGAACCGCAGCCGGTCCACGACGGCTTCGTCGAACTGGCGGTAGCCGGATGCTCGCCGTGAGGGTTCTTCGATCAAGCCTTCCCGCTCGTAGAAGCGCACAGTCTCGACGCCAACTCGCGCTTCCCGAGCAACTTGTCCGATGGTGAAGGTCTTCATGGAAACATCTCCTCCGTCCGCTGGCATTGTAAAGCCCGTACCGTACTACGGAGTCAAGGGCTGTGCAGAGAGATCTCGGAATTGCCGATCTCTCAATGCAGACGGCCTACCGCAGGTACGGCAGGCCGTCGAGGATTTGGAGTGGATCGTTGATTACTTCTTGCCACGACAGCAAGGCGGAAGCTCCTCGTCGGCTTTGGTGGTCTTGCTGTCAGCACTGAGGGGGCATTCATCTCGGCAGACCATTTCTCCGGTCAGAGGACACTCGACTTTGCCGGGACAATCGGCTCGATTGGCGTCGACGAGAGGACACTGATCCTTGCAGACTTCTTCGCCTGTCAGTGGGCAGACGAGCTTACCGGGACAATCGGCACGCTCTTCGGTTTGGCTGAAGCCGTATGCAGCTACGCTGACCCCCAGAATCAACAACAGACCCACGATCCACAAGCCCTTCTTCACGAACACGTTCTTCATGGCGAACCTCCAAATTGAGTGAGTGATTTGTTCCACGGGGTTCATTTTACGGCCTGTACCATACTCCAGAGTCAAGATCCCGCCGCTCGCTCCTCCATACAATTATTGAGTCCCGAATGCCGCCTTACGTGTGGGGGACAGCTCCGGTAGATGCGGGTACGTCAAGGTAGCTACATGCAATCGGCACAAATCATTTTCAGGTCGAGAGCACCGACATCGATGCCGCTACGGCCAGTTTGTCGCGCATATTCGCAGAGGATCGCCGACAGTGAACCGGCGGAACACAGCAACAGATCCCAGTCACTGGAAAAGAGTTCCTCACGAACTCGTTGCCAAGTCTTGACCTTGGGGACCGACTTGTCCGGGCACTGTTGCGTTGCCGCGATCGACCAGGTGATCTCGCGACCACCCGTGCCCTTCACGAACTCCGCATCCATCAACCGTTTGGCCAGTTCATCAGCGTGACCACCAACAATCGCGAGTCGTTTGCCTTCGAGCAATGGCCACCAGAATCTCTCGTCGAGCAGCTTGTAAACCGCGTTGCAGTCAACTTTGCGTTTTCGGTTGCGGGCGTAGCCGAATCCCTCTGCATCGATGGTGACGCCGTGGGCCACGAACGCTGCGTGCGTGAAGCGCTCGGCAATATCCCAGTTGTACTGGCACAGCCACGCCGGCGCGTTGCGACAGGCTTCGTCGAACAGCGGCCAGAGTTCGTCCCGGTCTTCGGGATGCAATCCGCTCGTGGCCGCGAGTTGGTCGAGCCAGTGACGATCGATATCCGGTAGCTTCGCCAACGCGTCGTGACACCACCAGGCCAGGTCGCCGTCGGACAGGCCCCAGATCGCGACGGGCTCCGGACCGTTCAACGTATCGACGATCCACTGACAGGCGACGCGACCGGTCAGGAACCCGGCGCGGTAATCACTCAGGTCAGCCGACTCCCATGACTCCGGCCAGCGGTCCCACGTCATGATTGGACGGGTGTCGTTTTCCAGATGCTCACACTCGGCCTCCCAGCAGAGCTTCACCTTGAGCCCGGTTGATCTCAGTCGCTCGTAGAACGCCGTATCGAAATCCACATACGGCGGTTGCCGGCAGGTGAACAGGGCCTCCCGCAGCACGTCCGTCCGAAACAGCGTGCAGCCGAACCCGTTTCCTTCGATCGCCTCCACGCCGTCGCCGCGTTCCCGAATGATGTCTCGTCCGCTGCGCCACGCGACGTAGCCGTCGTGGAACCGTGAGCGGTAAGGACCTGCGACCGTTGCTGTATGCTCGTCGAATCCGCGAAACAAGAGTTCGGCCGCGTTGTTCGGCGGGATTACATCGTCCTCAATCACCCACACGAACTCGCCGGTCGCCTCGCGGGCCAGCCGGTTGTAGATCCGAGCGGCCGCCAGTCGGACCTTGTCACCGATGCCTTCGGCACGCCGGTCCTGATCGGCTAGTCCCGGTTCCGCCACGGATTCGGTGAAATAACGGACGTCGCGATAGTCGCACTCCGCGATCCAGCGGCGCACGCGACGTCCGAACCGGGCGTCCTGGCTGGTATCCATCAGCACCAGCCGCACCTGATCGTGAGGCCACGTCTGCTGCTCCAGGAATTGTCGAAAGCGAGGCCAGACGGCCGTGCGTCCGGAGAGCGGAATGAACAGTGTGACCGTCTCGTGTCGCAGGCCGCGACGTTCAAAGTAGGTGTTGCCGGCCCACGCCTTGGCCAGCGATCGTCCTTCTTCATGGCGACGGTAGTGATAAACGGCTGGTTGCTTCTTCGCTTTCCAGCCCTGACCCAGCACAGCCAACCAGAGCAGCCAGTCTTCGTGTTCTGTCTTCGGGTCAGCCGGAATGGAAAACGCCTCCGACAGATCGAGAGCTTCCCGCCGCACCAGCGAGGCGCAGTGAATCACATTGCGTTTGGTCATTTCCGCCAGCGAAACATCGACCGGCATATCGGACGTCACGTTCTCGCGACCGAACCGGTCCATGTCGGAGTAGACGATGCCGATGTCGTAGCGGTCGAAGCACTGCATCCCGGACCGCAGATAGTCGGGACTGAGAAAATCGTCTGCATCCAGAAAGCAAAGGACCTCCGAGTGTGTGGCCTCCAGGCCAGCCTGCCTGGCCAAGCGGACGTTGTGGTGATCGACCCGCAGATACCGGACTCCGGCTGGTTGCCAGCGTGCGGCGATCTCGGCCGTGTCATCGTCGGAGGCATCATTGACGATCACGATCTCGTCGGGCCGGCGGCTTTGATGCAGCACGCTGCGGATGCACTCATCGAGGTAGCGGCCGTAGTTGTGGCAGGTGATGATCACGGCGAGGCTCATCGTTCCGGTCGGCATCCACGTCTGGGCATCGCCGGCATCCTTCCGGCACCAGACCGCCACGGCCGTGTTTTCTTCTCGGATCAGTTCCACATTCCGCCAGCCTGCGTCGGTCAGCATCCGCATGAGTTCGGAGCGTGTAGGACGGAACGAGCGTGACCGCACTCCTCCGATTTGATCAGCGGGATTCTCACGGGTGAACCGGCCTTCGTAGCCATTCAACTCCGCGTCACCGTCGTCGACCACATAAGTCCAGAGCAGCATCTCCGGCGAAACGGCCGCACACTGCTGGAGCACGCGGAACGGATCGGCCAGATGGTACAGCAGGCCAACGTTATAGATGGCATCGAATTGGCCCAGTGTCTGCAGGTCGCAAGTTTCCAGATCGGCTTCGAAGAACGTCACATTGCTGAGGCCGAGTTGGAGCTGCATGAACCGGGCGCGTTCGAGGTGTTCCCGTCGAACGTCGATCGCCAGCACTTGGCCGCAGCGACGCGCCAGCGGAAACGTCCGGCCGCCTTCCATGCAGCCCAGTTCCAACACACGCCCCGGTACCGGCAGCCGTTCACGGAACGCTCGCAGCAGCGAGTCATCCTGACCGACTTCGTAACCCCCGCCGTAGACCTGACCGTTTACACGAAAGCGGGTCGTCCAGGGACCAAAACGATCCATCTGTTCCCGCAGAGACAGGGGCTCTGTTTGAGCGGTCGACTTCATCAAACGTATCCTGCTGGAACGGAATTCGGTGTGGGGATTGTGTGTGGCCGCAGGTCATCGTAGTTCTCAATGACCTCAGAAAGCGGTCGACGCTCGTTGCGAGACGTCACTTGCTGCAACGGCAGACAGCGGACGCCAATGAAATCCTGGATTCGGGCGAGCGCCGGCTCCCATTCATGACAAAGCGACCCATAAGTAACCGGCAGAATCGAACGTCCCTGGAGATGACTGAGACGCCATTCCATTACGGATCGATTCCAGTCTCGGAACCAGCGGTATTCATCGGGGCTGATGGCGATGGTCGGTCGATCGATGATGTCATCCTGTCGGCCCCAGCGACTCAACAGCTGAGCGATCTTCCAGGAAGCCATCTGCGCCAGTGTGTCGATCCGCTGAAGGTGGATGACTTTGATCGAAGAGTCATCGGCCAGTGCATTCCAGGCAGACTCCCAACGCCGCCAGCCATCCCAGACCCGATCCGGCTGAAACGCGTGCAGGTTGCAACCAACTGCAGGATGTGTGCTGCTCGACAACGCTGACAGCAGCCGCTGATAGCCATCCTGAGGCAGTCTGTGCGGATAACGGTGATTGAGGATCTCGCCGTGCATCTCGATCTCGGGATGCTGTCGAAGTGAAGCGTTGAGCAGACTCGATCCGGTTCGGGGCTGACACAGTACAACGAACCGGATCGGACCGTCAGATTGACGTAAGGCGGAAGCGAGACTGCGCATGCGGGGCCTCTCGGAATCTGTGAACCTCAGCAGAACTCAGCACGTGGACGCTGTCCGCCCACCGTTGACTTCCGCCAGTAGAACGTGGCCAGCGTCTTGCGGGGTTCGGGGCCAGTGTTCCGGGCAACGGCATGGAACGAGATGTCACTCGGTTCGAAGAGGACCAGCCGGTTGAACCTCGGGACGATTCGTTTTAGACACTCACGTCCTTCGGCACTCCACAGTTCAAACGCCCCACCCCAGTCAGGTTTCCATCCGGTGTTGACGAACAGAATCGCGTTGCACGCCCGTTGCCATCCGGTCAGTGGGTGATGATCGCTGTCGAGATGCACACCGAGACTCGCGCCGGGCGGCGGCAGGTGCAGTACACCACCGAGGAAGTCGCCGTAGGCGAGCGGGTCCTGGAGTGCGATTTAATTGGCGACC
>CALJUK010000784.1 GCA_937975745.1 uncultured Planctomycetaceae bacterium
TCGGGCGGCATCCGCTCGAACTCGTCGGCCGTCACGCGCCGCAGGAGTTCGCTCGCTTCCGGATGACGAGATGTGATCGCTCGGCTTCCGGACTCAAGCAGCGCGGTGGCTGCCTCGCGACTGTCCAGCCTCAGGCCGGCCTCCGCCTGCCCCGGACCGTGACATTGAATGCACTTTGACGCCAGAAGCGGCTGGATCTGCGTGGCGAAATCGATACCGCTCGACTCGTCGTTGCCAATTGCTGAGGGCGGCGTCACCAGACACACCAAGACCAACAGCCCAGCCAGAATTCCCGGTGATGGCAGCCATATTGGCGGCATCGCTGGACATTGTTCCGGACGGATCACGATCGAGCTCCTGATTCGGTAGGAGACAAGCGCCCCCAGATTCGCCGGAGCAGGGCATCATACGCGTATTGCAGATGCTGCCGCATGCGGTCTGCTGCCAGGTCGGCATCGCCCCGTAACAACGCATCGTACAGTTCGTGATGCGCGCTGCGGGCCACGTCGATGCGATCGGCGGTCCACGGAACCTGAGCGAGATGCGGGCGGATCAGACCCAACAACGATTTCAGAATGGAGACCTGAACCGGATTCCCGGAGAGTTCGGCAATCTGCACATGAAACCGGATGTCGGCATCCATCAACAACTGCCACGTTTCCTCCGTGTCAGTCGTCTGCACCTGATCGAGGGCCGCATCGATTGCATCGAGAGACTCTCGCAGCGGCAGCAGGTCCTCCAAACGGCGACGCGACGCGGCTTTGGCCGCCGCATCAACTTCGACCAACTGCCGACTTTCGAGCAAATGAAAAAGGTTGTGGTCCAGTTGCACCAACGACGCGGCCAAAGCATCGGGAAAATCACCCAGCAACGGTTCGCACGTGAAGGACTGCACGAAGACACCACTGCGGGGGAGAATCTTCACCAGTCCCATCGCCTGAACCTGTTGCAGAGCATCGCGGACAATGCTGGCATTGGACTGCAGCTTCTCCGCCAGGCTGCGAATCGACGGCAGACGGTCTCCCAGCGACAACTCGCCACTTTGGATGTAGCGAATCAGACTCTGTGCAACATCTCGTGTATCGGACGTTTTTACCTGCGTGGCCACAGCCAAGAGACTCTCTCCAATAACTGATAATCAGTGATAATCTGATAGAGGTACCTGATATTAAACTGCGAATTCAAGGGTTGTCAAGAAAGTTCTACGACAGGCGTTCTCGGGCCAGTTCCCCTGCATCCTATCTGATCATCACATCCGAAACAGATATCCCATGCCCGCCGGTGACCTGGGGCTCACTTACAGACTGTCCCGTTGCGGCGAGACCCGCCCAAGACCACTTCGACAAAGCCCTAACACGCACAACCTCATTCTGACATGCCGCAGCAATCCAGTCCGACTGTTCTCCACGACCGTTCCCCCAGCCACTTGCCAGACGGACGTTGGTCCTGTTGAATGCGAGAAGTTGAATATCACCCCACATGCGTGACGACGCCGTTGCCAAAGGTTGCGACGCATCGGATCCTGGTCCCAATCTGTTTCGTGGAGTCTCCATGCCGACCTTATCCTCACCGCATACTCCTGCACGGCGGTTGTCCATTTGGCTGATGTCACTGACCGCGATGGCCTGGACCGCAGTGTCAACGTTCGCTGCGGAACCGACGGCCGTCAAACTCTGGCCCGGAGCGGTGCCACATCAGTCGACAGACACCAAGCGGGAGATCGTTTCGGAAATGCATCCCAAGATCGGCACGAAAGTCACGCTGGTGACAGAGCCGACGTTGACGATCTATCCCGCTCCCGAGGATCGCAACACGGGAACAGCCGTCGTGATTGCTCCCGGCGGTGGTTACAACATCCTGGCGTACGATCTCGAAGGTGTGGAAGTGGCCCGCTGGCTGAACGATATCGGCGTGACCGCCTTGGTGCTGCACTACCGCGTTCCCCGCAGCAAAACTCTTGAGAAACACGAAGTCGCACTCGTTGATGCACAGCGTGCGATGCGCGTCGCCCGGCAGCACGCGAGCGAATGGGGATACCGGCCCGATCGGATCGGGATGCTCGGCTTCAGTGCCGGTGGTCATCTGACAGCAATGACCGGGACGAGCTTTCACCAGAAGACGTACTACGGAGTCGACATGGCCGACGAGATCTCCCCGCGACCCGACTTTCTGATTTTGATCTATCCAGCCTATCTGCTGGTGGACGAGAAGACGCTGACCCTCTCCCCCGAAGTTCAAGTTCCCAGCGATGCACCACCTGCATTTCTGGTCCATGCGGGAGACGACCCCCACACTGCATTGGGAAGTCTGGCGCTCTATAAGGCATTCAAATCGGCAGGCCTCTCCGCCGAATTACACATTTACCCGGACGGAGGCCACGGTTACGGACTGCGGCCGACCAGATTCACCGTCACCAGTTGGCCCGATCGGGCAGAGGCCTGGATGGGAAGCCAAGGGTTGCTACATTCGGCGGAGGACAACGGCACGTAGCGACTCGAACAGAACCATCGGAAACGGTGTGATGGCCAACTTCCAGAACGATTCGAGCAGAACTGTGCGAGCAGTGAAACGCACCCTGAGAAAGGACTCCTCACATGATTCGCCCCCTGTTGATTGGCTTGGCGATCTGCGGACTGGCGGTGACAGCCCACGCCTCTTCGGACGATGACGGGCCGGACCCACTTTCTCCCCGGGGTAAAAGGGAACCGTTGATTATTCCCGATGTCGGACCCGCAGATCAGATCTGCTTTGCCCTGTACACCGTCGAAAACGACATTTTGAAGCTGTCGGCCCAGTTGTATCCTCTGCCGAACGGAGCGCCCCGCGTTGTCCGCTTGGAGACAGAGCAGAACGGCCAGTGGAAGGAAATCGCGCGGACGAAGATCGACGAGAAAGGCTGGATGGGCGTTTTTCGTGTCGAGAACTGGGACCATTCGCGGGACCACCACTATCGCGTGGCCCACGGCACGGAGGCGTTTTACGACGGGACGATCCGTCGCAATCCAAGCGACAAGGACGAGATCGTCGTGGCGGCCTTCACGGGGAACTCCAACTCCGACCGTGGTCCCCGCCCGGATATTATTGCCAACCTGAAGGTGCAAGATCCCGACCTGCTGTTTTTCTCCGGGGATCAATCGTACGACCACGAAGGACACACGGCTGCCTGGCTGCTGTTCGGCCGACAGTTTGGCGAGATCATCCGCGACCGGCCAACCATCACCATCCCCGATGACCACGACGTCGGCCAGGGAAACTTGTGGGGCGAAGGAGGGGTGGCATCGCATCGCCGCGACGGTGCCGACGGTGGCTACGTCATGCCGGCCGAGTACGTCAATTTGGTGCAGAAGGCACAGACCGCCCATCTGCCGGACCCGTACGATCCGACACCGGTCGGGCAGGGAATTACAGTCTATTACACGACATTGAATGTCGGCGGGATCGACTTCGCAATTGTCGAAGATCGCAAATGGAAGACCGGCCCGGCCGGTTTGATTCCTCCGCAGGGCCCCCGTCCGGACCACATCAACGATCCAAGCTACGACCGTCAGTCGATTGACGTCCCGGAGGCCCGCCTGCTCGGTGACCGGCAGTTGAAATTTCTACGTGAATGGGGCCAGAGCTGGGACGGGACCGAAATGAAAGTCGTTCTGTCACAAACCATTTTTGCCGGTGGAGCCCACATCCACGGAAGTTCGGGAAACCGGTTGCTGGCAGACCTCGACTCGAATGGCTGGCCACAAACCGGGCGGAAACGCGCCTGGGAAGAAATTCGCCGCTGCTTTGGTTTCCATCTGGCGGGAGACCAGCACCTGGCAACCATCATTCATCATGGAATCAACGACTGGGAAGACTCGGGCTTCTCCTTTTGTGTTCCCTCCATCGTCAACTATTACGGCCGGTGGTGGTGGCCTGTTGAAAAGCCGATGGCCCACGACCCACAGAACTCGCTTCGCTTTACCGGCCGATATTACGACGGGTTGGGAAACAAACTGACAATGCACGCCTATGCCAATCCGACGGACGAGAACTTCAAGGCAGCCGGCTACGGGCTGGTCCGGTTCCACAAGCCAACGCGCAAAATCACCATGGAATGTTGGCCTCGATTCGTCGACGTCACCAAAGAGGAGGCACGGCAGTTTCCCGGCTGGCCGAAGACGATCCACCAGCAAGACAATTACGGCCGCACCGCCATCGCGTATCTCCCGACGGTCAAAGTGACCGGCCTGCAAGACCCGGTGATTCAACTTGTCGAAGACTACACCGGAGAGATTGTGTACACGCTTCGGATCCGAGGGACATCGCTGCGTCCAAAGGTTTTCAAAGAGGGAACCTATACCGTGACAGTCAGTGATGGAAAGCCGGAGCCCAATGGCTGTTCGAAAACACTCTCAGGCGTTAGGACGATCGCGGGAGATGTGGAACAGACGTTGTCAGTCGACTTCTGATTCGTGCAGCAGTCGATCCCGTCCACCCGAGCCCCACACCGATCGGCCTTCGCAGCGACAGCCGTTTCCGCTAGACTCGGTCGGTTGGCCGTCCACCGATGTCAGGCGCACAGGCGAGGCCAGCAGAGGCGCGTGTCGCTGGATTTGTCCGAGCGGCATTGCACCGACAGCCGTTTGCAACAATTGATTGGAGGCGGGCGATCGTGCCAGCAACGCAGCCAGAGGCCACTCGGTTTCGCCCACTACGTAAGATGCAGCCGTTACCGTTGCATCTACAGAGGAGCGTCGGGATCGGCGGTGGGCTCGTGTGCCTGCTAGCGGGAGGGCTGGAATGGCGGATCGGTCCGCCGACAGACTCAACACTGTTGTACCTTCCCGCCGTCACAGTCGTCGCCTGGTACTGTGGCAGCCGTTGGGCAATCGCCCTTGTGGGCCTTGCATCTGCCTTCGGTGCCGGATTCGCCATCGCTAACGGCGTTCCCACTTCGTTACTGTTGTGGGGCGTGGTTTCGCGAAGTCTGCTGCTGGGATGCCTGGGACTTGGACTGGCACAGTGGAACAAGGCGCGGCATCGCGTCCGCTACCTCTCCCGAACCGATCTGCTCACCGGTCTCGCCAATCGGCGGCTGCTGGAAGAACAAATCGAGGCCGAATTGAGTCGCACGCGCCGTCAGCCGTCGGCTATCAGCCTGGCGTTCGTCGACTGCGATCAGTTCAAGCAACTTAATGATCAGTTCGGCCATCCGGTCGGAGATGATCTGCTGGTTCGGATCGCTGATGTGCTTCGCGAGAACATTCGCGACTACGACACCGCGGCGCGTGTCGGTGGCGACGAATTTGCCATTCTATTTCCCGAAACGTCCACCGACGATGCAACCGCTGCCGCCGAACGGCTGCACGAGCGTCTTCAGCAGTGCTCGCATACTGCACACTGGGACGCGTCCTTCAGCATCGGTGTCGCTACGTTCGAAGAACCACCCAACAACGCGCGCGAGCTAATCGCGGCCGCTGATTCGCTGATGTACGAGGTCAAGCGCACCAGCGGAAATGCGATCCGCCACAATAGCTTCCCGGCAAAGGCTCCGGCCGGCCCCGATTCGGCCGAGTTCACTTCGACGGCGGCGGGGTCGGCTCCAGGTATTGCACACTGAAGTGATTCTGGCTGTCAGTCCAGACGTCGCAGACAGTCCATCCCGCTGTTGCCGCCAGCGCTGCAAAGCGTTCGAGTGTATACTTGTGGCTGTTTTCGGTGTGGATCGACTCGCCGGCTTCGAAGCCGAACTCGACCCCGTCCACCGCAACCGTCTGGTCTTCGCCGCTGACCAGATGCATCTCGATGCGAGAGTGATCGGGATTAAAACGCCCCTCGTGCCGGAAACGGTCCACATCAAAGTTGGCGTCCAGTTCCCTGTTGATGCGCCTCAACAGGTTCAAATTGAACTCGGCCGTCACGCCGTCCGCATCGTTATAGGCGGGTTCAATGATGTTGACGTCTTTTAACATATCAACTCCAACAACCAATCCGCCATCGTGACCACACAGTTCAGCCATCGAACGCAGCAAGTCGGCCGCCGCGGCTGGAAGAAAGTTGCCGATCGTCGATCCGGGAAAATAAGCGATTGTCCGCTCGCCGTTCGGAACTTCTTCGTCAAGTTCGAATGGCCGCGTGAAGTCGGCATGAACCGGATGGACTTCGAGAGCCGGAAAGCGGTCGTCGAGAACCTGCGCGAGTTCTTTCAACGGAGCGGGGGAAATTTCGACCGGGACGTAGGCCACGGGAGAATGGAGCGATCCCAACAGGAGCGAAGCCTTATGACTGCTGCCGCTACCATATTCGACAACGCGACAATCCCGCCCCAACCTGCAGGCGATGTCCGCCCCGTGATCTTCCAGAATCTGCAGTTCGGTCCGTGTGGGATAGTATTCGGGTAATTCGCAAATCTGCTCGAACAACTCCGAGCCGCGTTGATCGTACAGATACTTCGCCGGGATTGATTTCTGCGGTTGCGATAACCCCGAAATAACATCCTCCAGAAAGCGACTGACGTCCGTAGTACTGCCTGATTGCTGTGTCGATGACATGCGTTTCCTTCCGCCGTTGAGTGAGCACGCTGCAACATCGTGAGCGCGGTAGAGAAACGCGAGGATTTGATCGGACCCTCACGCCATTGGCAACCCTAGCAGCTGACCATCAGGTGTCAATGTGCGGAATCGCTGTTCCGACTGAATGACGGAGGATTCACACGGTCGTAGCGGAATTCACACGATCGCAGCGGATGACGTCGCAACCGCGCAGCGAAATCCGCTGACGACGCGAACGGGCCGTTGACGACACTCTCGCCCCAATTCTGAACCCCACGCATCAGGCGAGTTCGGCAATGACGAGTGAGGCCATCTCAGTCGTCCCGATCGGATTTGTCCGGGAAAGATCGGCCGTACGATGGCCAGCGTTCAGGACCTTCTCAACAGCCGCCTCGATCGAATCGGCCTCTTCTGGCAGCCCCACAGAATGCCGCAGCATCATGGCTGAGCCGAGCATGGTCGCGAGCGGATTCGCGATTCCCCGACCGGCAATATCCGGGGCCGAACCGTGAATCGGTTCGTACAACCCAGGCCCGGAGGCGCCCAGAGAGGCACTTGGAAGCAACCCGAGCGAGCCCGGCAGCATGGAACCTTCGTCGGTCAGAATGTCACCGAACATATTGCCCGTGACAACAACGTCAAACGAACTCGGCCGCGAAATCAGATGCATGGCCATCGCATCGACCAGAACGACGTCGTAAGTGACATCGGGAAACTCTTCCTTCATCACCTTGGCTGCCACCTGCCTCCACAACCGCGACACTTCCAGAACGTTGGCCTTGTCGACCGAGGTGAGGTGATTCTTGCGTCCCCGTGCCGCCTCGGCAGCCAGCCGGACAATGCGGGCAATCTCTTCGGTCGAGTAGCACATCTCGCTGAAGGCTTCTTCCCCGCTGGGGTGAGGCCGCCGCCCCGAGGGACCGAAGTAGATCCCACCGGTCAATTCGCGGAAGAAGAGGATGTCTGTTCCTTCGACGATTTCCCGCTTGAGGGGGGATGAATCGAGCAGCGCGGAATACGTCCGGATCGGCCTGAGGTTGGCGAACAGGGCCAGTTCCTTACGGAGCTTCAGTAGACCAGCTTCCGGGCGGGTCTTGGCGTTGGGATCGTCCCATTTCGGCCCGCCGACCGCGCCCAGAAGAACAGCGTTACAATCGCGGCAGGCGTCCAGCGAGGCGTCGGGAAGAGGCGTCCCAAAGTCGTCGATGGCGTTGCCCCCCATCGGCCGCGTGTCGAACTCGAAACGGTGCCCGCTCCGTTCGGCCACACAGGTGAGGACTCGCTCGGCTTCGCGGACGACTTCGGGCCCAATCCCGTCACCGGGCAACAACACAATCCTGGCATCCATCGATTCTCGTCCTCGGGAAATCTCGCTGATTTTCGGTTGGTCGGCTGGAACGCCGGTCTGCGGGGATTCACTGTTTCGCCCGATACTTTAGCCGGTCACACGCGGCACTGCCACCGACTCGCCAGACTGGTTCGCAACTGGACTCCGTATCCGAAAATTCACAATCGGCCTCCCCGGCCTTCCAAGCCCATCCGTCACAACCCGCAAACCAATCGATCATTTTCCCTCAAGATCCGCGTCGAGGCTGAAGCCACTTAATCTCGTCAGACCAACCGACCGATCCTACAACAGCAGGCCGCCGATCCGAAGCGGTCTCGTTGGGCCCATAACGCGGCCGACCCATGATGCGGCCGACCGATGATGCGGCCGTTGTGTTCATTCGGAGAAATCCTCACTGACGAAGGTTTCGCCCATGCTCCGTTCGAGCTTCTTCGCCGCCGGGCTGTTCGTATTTATGGCTGGTGCCTCGTTCCTGATGGTCGACAAGCTGACGCTGACCCTCAAGGACGACACCCATTCCGATCCGAAGTTCCGTGGCATGTTTACAACCAACGCTGAGCGGCAACGCGTGATCGACCCGCCAGAGTGGGCCGCCTTCAGCCTGATGTCCATCGGATCGGTGACAATGCTGTACGCAGTCGCGCTCCCGAAGCAAAACGGTTGAGCCGAAGACTGACGACACCGTCATGGAACGCCGCAGGCGAAATCGGTGACGACGGGGATGTGCCATCCCCGGCAGCTTCCAATCTGCCATGATTGCCGTGAATCACACGCCGGAGCTCGGCTCGCGCTGGACGCCGGCGCAAACTCTTGCGCTTTCAGAGAACGGAGTGACGTCGCTTAGAAGTGCACACAATCGCCGTGCACGACGACATCTCGAGACATGCCGTCTCGCGGGATCGGGCTGACCCATTCCCATTGCACACTTGCAATTCGTGCAATGTGTTGCACTTCCCGCAAACTCCACTTGAATCGCCCCCTCTCCCAGACCTATCATTTGTTAGCATGCTAACAAACCTGTTCGGTGCCTCACGGCCCGCGGGCGAGCTATTCCCTGCCTCATGCGACCATACGTTCGCTGCGCGCACTTTGGCGACGGTACAAGTGTCACCATGAAGTCCAAATCACTCCAGAACGAAGCCAAGCGTCATCCTCCGGAAACGCTGTTGAAATACGACTTCGAAGAGAGTGTCGGCTATTGGGTGGGCATTACCACACATGTCGTGCGACGGGCTTTGGACGTCGAACTGGCACGCGAAGGGATCACACTCCGCCAGTGGGAAGTCCTGGCCTGGATCGCCCACGACGGGGAGCTGACCCAGACGCAGCTGGCAGAACGCTTGGGGATTGAAGCCCCCACGCTGGCCGGCGTTCTTTCGCGGATGGAACGCGACGGCTGGCTGGCTCGAGTTTCGTGTCCGAACGATAAACGTTGCAAGCTGATTCGGGCCACTGACAAATCAGAAAAGTTGTGGAATCGGATGACAACTTGCTGTCATCGAGTACGTGAGCATGCGATTCAGGGGATTTCCCAAGAGGACCTTGAGACTTTAAAGCGGACGTGTGAGGCAATTCGCCAAAACCTCGACGGATGGACCAACTGAAGCCGAGGCCCGGCCACTTCCATAGCAACTGGACTGCCGGCTGCACATGGTCCGGCTGCACATGGTATGGATCGGGAGGAGAGCCCGGTTCTGTTCCGGATCAAGCGAAGAAGCACGCCGAATTTGTATGAATCCCCTCGCCAGCGACCCGATCCGTATCGTGTTTTCGACAGACTGACGTCGCTCTCTGAGAACAGAGTTCGACGCCGTCCGCCGCGTCAATTGTGATTCGATTGCTGAACGGCCTTGAAAGACTGACTTTGAGGAAATCGATGTCTGCTGCATCCTGCGATTTGCCCACCAACCCACATCCGGCTGGTTGGGGATGTCTGCTGCTTCTGTGCGCGGCGATGAGCTTGCCCGGCTGCGCCGGAGAGGAAGTCCCTGCTCAAACACCGGCAGCGGGAGGGGGACCGCCCGCTGCCCAGGTTCGCGTGGCCCCAATTGTCGAGCGTGTCGTACCGCCGCGTGTGACTGTGATTGGAACAATTCTACCGGTCAAAACCAGCATCGTCGCATCGGGCGCCGACGGGGTCGTCAACGAGTTCCTTGTGAATGAAGGTGACGTTGTCCGCAAGAACGATGTTCTCTCGGTCCTCCGCATGGTGACCACCGACCTGGGAATTGCCGAGGCGGAAGCGGAACTTGTCGAGCGGGAACAAGCACTCCGTGAGTTGGAGAACGGTTCTCGACCGGAAGAACTTCAGGCGGCCGAAGCCCGCGCCCTGGCAGCCCGGGCCATCAACGACAGCGCCCAGTCACAGCTCCGGCGAATCGAATTGCTGTTCGAGAAGAAGGCCTCGAATCAGGACGACCTGGATCAGGCTCGCGAACGTGCCGAGGCGGCCCGGCAGATTTACGCCGAGCGTTACGCCGACTACGAACTGACCCGATCGGGACCGCGTGCGGAAGAAATTGCCCAGGCCCGGGCCCGCTACGAAGCTCAGCGGAATCATGTCGACTATTTGAAGGCGGAAAAAGACAAGCGAACCACCCGGGCTCCGTTTGACGGTTATGTGACCGAGGAACATACCGAGATTGGACAATGGCTGTCCAAAGGCCATCCGGTCGTCACGCTGGCACACCTGATGGAAGTGGACGCCGTCGTGAATGTTGACCAGGAAGACCTGGCCCATGTCCGACTGAACGGCCCTGCACAAGTTGTGGTCACCGCTGACGAAGAATTGGAACTCACCGGCAATGTGAACCGGATTGTCCCCCGTAGTCACTGGTCAACCGGTTCGCGTGGTTTTCCGGTCAAGGTACGGTTGAAGAATGTCTTCCGTGAGTCTGACAAAGGGCAGACGATGCCCGTGTTGCGGGAAGGGATGCTGGCCCGCGTCACGTTCTCGGGCGAGCCTCGGCCGGCGCTGATGGTCACCAAAGATGCGTTGGTTCGCTCGTCGCGCGGGATGACCATTTTCGTTTGTGAGCCCGACCCCAGCGAACCGGGCTCTGGACCCGTTCGGCAGGTG
>CALJUK010000785.1 GCA_937975745.1 uncultured Planctomycetaceae bacterium
CTTGTTGGCCGCTCCATTCTCGTTTCTCGACCCGAACCTTAAGGTTTGACACAGCACTAGTGGCTTTCCCCAGATTGCGCGTGACACCACAGCTGGACCTGCCGTTCCGCGACGCCGAACCCCGCCATGAACTCGTAATGCGTCGAGGCGGTCACCAGGATACAGAAGCCCGGTCCGCCGGCCGGAATGCGACTTCCCGATCGCGGCCTGTCGGCCAACCGTGTTCCCGATTCTGCCCACCAGCGGTCCCGTGTCAAACCGCCCGGCAGCGCGTTGCTGAAATTTCCGTCACACACAAGGTCGCACGGTGCGTACACGACCCGTTTTCCAACCACGCGAGGGGGGACAGAGGACTGGGTTTGGTTCACCGGACGCTGTTCTCTCGGATGCTGTTTATGGCCGGACATCTGTTGCGCGTCGCGGTTGAGGGTTCCACCGACGAAACAGCCAACATGGTCGGCAACCAGGTTGATCCTCCGGGCTCGCTCGTAGAGTTCCACCGAAGCCGTGTACCGCGGATTCACTTCAGTGAGCCAGATTTCGTTCCGGTCGGTAATGAAATCGCAGCCGAACAGCCCACGCAGTCCTGCCGTCTTGCCGACGAGTTGTCCGATCTGAAGCATTGTTGACTGCAATGTGTCGGGCAGTTCGCACGGCGTGACCGCTCCGCCGAACAGAAAGGGGTGGTCGGGGTCGTGCGTGGCGGTCAGCAGTGTTGCCGTTCCCACCAGATGCGTCATCCCTCCCTGATCGGCCCGAAACAGGGCAGAGCAGGCTTTGCCATGGCGAAATTCCTGTAGATAACAGTCCGAGGTCGGGTCAGCGGCAGGACGACCGGTAGTCGCGGCGAAGGCTGCGCGCGTCAATTGAATCCCAATTCCACCGCCACTGCGCAGCGGCTTGGTTAGCCACTCGACATTTGGGTCGGTATTGGTTTCGCCGGGGCGGGCCACCTGCAGTGCTGGCAGGCCAGTCGACGCCAGCAACTCGGCCAGCCAGAACGGATCGCGAACTCGTTCGAGCGTGTCGGCCGTGTTTCCGAAGCAGGTGTGTGTGCCACCAAGTTGTCGGACGATCTGTGGTGCGTTCTCCAAGCCGCCGGTATACATCCAGGGGATGCCGGGGTAACGCGCGAACAATTCCGGCAGTTCGTCCAGGCTGTTGTAACGCGAGACATCGCTGGCGACGTCGTGTAGATCGGCGTCCGCGAACTGATCGATGGCAATCGGTTCGAGGCCCGCGCGGCAGGCCGACTCGGCCAAGGCGCGAACGCTGGCTCCAACGATCAGCAGGCGGGAACTCAAACCAGGCTCCTGAGTAAGGTCCGCGGGGCGCAGATCACCGGCGGGACGGAATTCGTGATTACTTTCGGAAGCGACGGCAAGTTACTGGAAATCTGCCGTCCCAAGTGGTATCACACTGGGGTCGAGCCGTTCGCTTCCTGTCTGCCATCTGTGCTACCGGGCCGAGCCCGGACCGAGTTCGGAAGCGTGTGAATTCTAGGATATCAGACCGCGTATCGGGAGAGTTGAAGCATGGCGATGCACCTCGGTGAGGCTTTGGTCGGTGATGGCAACGAAGTCGCTCACATTGACCTGATGATCGGCGACAAAGACGGTCCGGTCGGCGTGGCGTTTGCCAACGCCCTCTCCAACCAGAAAATGGGACACAGCAATCTGCTGGCCGTGCTGACACCAAACCTGGCAGTCAAGCCCGCCACAGTGATGATCACCAAGGTCACCATCAAAGGGGCCAAGCAGGCCGTCCAGATGTTCGGCCCCGCGCAGTACGCTGTTGCCAAGGCCGTCGCCGACAGTGTCGAAGCCGGCGTCATTCCCAAGGATCAGGCCGAAAACTTGGTGATCGTCTGTGGTGTCTTCATCCACTGGGAAGCCGAAGACGACAAGAAGATCTTCGAATACAACTACGAAGCGACCAAGCTCTCAATCGCCCGCGCGATGAAAGACGAGCCGAGTGTCGATGAAATGCTCGCCAAGAAGGGCGAAGCGACGCACCCGTTCTACGCTGGCTAGTACGCATTGCGTACAACTGTGGCGGCGTTTGGACGCCGAATGGCCTGCGAATCAGGCAGTTTACGCCGCCGGAACCCGCTACAGTGAAACGCAGCACGCTCTAGATGGTCGTCCCAGCCCAGGTCGAGTGAAGTATGTGGTGTGGTCGGACGGGCCGCGTAAGCGGATGACCCGTTGCCCACTGGCTGCCCTCCGCCTCGACTGGTCTGTGCCTAAAGTCATCCGGATGGTTGCGCAGAGAGTGGACAGGACGTCCATTCTCTGCGCGCTTCATTCGTGACGGACACGTTCGTCTTCCGAGAACACCGGACTCACGCTAGCTCGGACTCACACTGGCATCGGGGCCGTACCGGTCCTGGGCATGTCCCGGCGTGGGTTCCGAAGGGATGCCTTCACTGGGAAGCGACTTCCGCCGCAGCCGGACGACGGGGATCAACCCCGCCGCTCATCAGAGTGACATCCCGCTGCGATCCTCTGCGTCCGCGGCGGTAACATTGGGTCGCTGGTCGACGCAATGGTGGCAGAGGCCCACCCTGCTCGATTGTTGGAGACTTCTCCGATGAAACGAATTCTGATCCAGCTCGACACGGATCCTCTTCCGAGTACATTCGATCGGGTCGTGGCAGTCGATGCCGACGTCGACGAGCTTTTCAGCTACGGGGGCGTGACGCCCGAAAACGTTGTCCCCCTGGTGCACGGAGCGATGTTTACCCGCGGACCTGCGGATTTGAAGAACACCGCTATTTTTATCGGCGGGTCGGATGTCGCTGCCGGCGAAGCGCTGTTACGGCAGGTGACCAAGACATTCTTTGGCCCGGTCAGCGTCTCTGTCATGCTGGACTCCAACGGCTCGAACACGACCGCTGCTGCGGCGGTTCTGGCTGCCGGTCGGCATCTGGAGTTGTCCACGGCCCAGTGTGTTGTTCTGGGGGCGACGGGTCCGGTCGGTCTCCGTGCTGCACAACTGCTGGCAGCCACTGGTGCCCAGGTTTGCGTCGTTTCTCGGTCTCAAAGTCGCGCTGCCGCCGTGGTGCAGGAAATTGCAGCCGACATTCCCGACGCCAAACTTTCAGCCGACCACATGTCCGGTCTGTCTGAGGCCGCCTCGGTCATCGCGGGCGCAGCGTTGGTCATTTCAGCAGGTGCCGCCGGTGTGCAACTTGTGTCCGAAGAGACCTGGAGGTCATCACCGACACTGAAAGTGGCGATCGATCTGAACGCGGTCCCACCGGCTGGGATCGAAGGAATTGGCGTGACGGACAAGGCGGCCACTTACGGGGATGTCGTCTGTTATGGCGCGATCGGCGTGGGGGGCACAAAAATGAAGATTCACAAGGCGGCCATCAACCGGTTGTTTCAGGCGAACGATCTGCAACTGGATACGGCGGCCATCTATGAGATCGGTCGTGCAATCGGCTGAGTGTCGGCGGCCAACTTTGAGACCGAGGTGGTCACGCGCCGTCGGCGATACCGTCAAGAAGCTTTGCAGGCTTTGTAGACTTCCCAAATTGTTGGCGTCGTTCCGAACTGCAGAAGTCGTCTTGCCCCGGATTCGCGATTCTATTATTTCTACCCGGCCTGATCGTCTTGTCTGGGGCATTCCCCGGAGCCTGCCGGTGGTTTCAACCGGTACCCATCCCGTCTGAGTTCATCAATTTCTGCCAAAATCACTTGCTGAGGGTGACTCGATCGAGTCCATCCCATTGACCAGCATGCATGCCATGTCCTGGACTCGTCATGGCTGCAAGCCCCGAAAAATCCCGTCTCGCTCGTAACCGACCTGTGATCCCCAGACATCTTCGCAGGCGGATCGAAACTCTGTCGTTAGACAAGACTTGCTGATGCAACAAGCTCAACGCGTCGGATCAGACGGCTGCCCACCGACCGAAGCTCGAACAGAAATTGGTCCGTGCGTCGTGTCCGTTACGCGGCGGATGCGCGTGGGCCTTGCCTTGCGTCTGCTGTGCGGATTCGTTGTCTCCACTGCCGTCTTCTGCGCCGGTTCGTTGGTGTTGGCGGAGAACCCCAGTCCGGTGGTGGATCCGCAATTGGTTCCAGTCCAGGACTCTTCCGGGCAGCAGATTTCCGATGTCGTGATCGAAGGGAATATCACAATTCCCGACGTCGCGATCCTGCAGAAGGTGAAGTCTCAGCCGGGCCGGACAGTCACGCCGGAGATGGTTCGCGAGGACATTCGCACCTTGTATGCCACACGGTGGTTCTTCAGCATCGAGCCCCGTTTTCGTCAGTCCGAGACTGGGATGACGCTGGTCTTCCGTGTGTCCGAACGACCCATACTCGAAAGCGTCGAGTTCCGCGGGAACGACAAAATCAAGACCAAGTATCTGACGGAATTGACCGGCCTGAAACCGGGCGGCCCGTACGACGTCAGCGCCAACCGCGAATCGGTTCGGCGGATTCTGGCCCACTACGAAAGCAAGGGATACCGGTTTGCCAAGGTCGAGCTTCAAAAAGGGGATTCGCCCGACGACCGGTCGGTCATCTTCGTGATTGATGAAGGTCCCAAGGTGATCGTCACGAAGATCGGCTTCGAGGGGAACGAGTTCTTTTCGTCGGAGTTGCTGAAAACCAAACTGCAGACCAAAAAGGCCTTCCTGGGCATTTCGTTTCTGGGAGGCAAGTACGATCCGTCCTCCATAACCAACGACGTTGCCTCTCTTCGGCAGTACTACAATAGTCTTGGTTTCTTTGATGCAACAATCGAACCCGACATCAAATTCACCGAGGATCAGGCCCACGTCCACGTGACCTATCGTGTGACCGAAGGAGTACGCTACCAGGTCCGCAACCTGACCATGATGGGCAACACACTGTTCAATGAGGATGAACTCCTGGACGACATCGACCTGGAGGCGGGCGAATTTTTTAACGGTCGCGAACTCTCCGCGGGAGTCACCAAAATTCGCGAACGGTACGGCGAACGCGGGCACTTGTATGCCAGTGTCGATCCCGTCCCCCACTTCCTGGAGGAACCGGGCAAAGTCGACATGATGATTCGCATTGATGAGGATCGGCCGTATCGCATTCGCAAGGTCAATGTCCACATCCGAGGCGATCGTCCGCATACCAAAGAATCGGTTGTTCTCAATCAGCTCAGTCGAGCCCGCGTCCGTCCTGGGATGCTGGCGAACCCCGAGCATGTCCGATTGAGCAAAAGCCGCCTGGAAGGTTCGCAACTGTTTGAACGGGGCCCCGAACTTGGTCCTGAAATCAAGCTGACGCAAGTCGATCCGTTGAAAGAGGTCGAGGAGCACCGGGTGATCCGTGGCCAAAGTGACGTCCACGGGATTCCCCAGCCGACCAATCCGCTGTGGGCCACCAGCCCGCAGGGAGACCCGTACAACAATTCGTTAATCGGACCTCCGCCCGGTTGGGTCGATGTCGACACGTATGTCAGCGAGGCCCGCACTGGCCGACTGATGTTCGGAGTTGGTGTGAACAGCAGCTCGGGTGTTGTTGGTAATATCGTTCTCAACGAGTCCAACTTCGACATTCTGCGGCCTCCCACAAGTTTTCACGATCTGGTTGATGGGTCCGCCTGGCGGGGGGCCGGCCAGCAATTCCGCATCGAGGCCATTCCCGGTAACGAGGTCAGCCGTTATCTGGTGAGCTGGACCGATCCGTTCTTCCTCAACACCGACTGGAGTCTGGGCGTCAGCGGCTTCTACTTTACTCGGTTCTATACCGACTGGAATGAAGACCGCCTGGGCGGCCGAGTCACACTGGGCAAGCAGATCACTCCGGAGGTTTCGCTCACCGGGGCTCTCCGGCTGGAACAGGTCGACCTCTCCAGACCCACCACGCCGACACCGGGCATCCTGGCTGAAGCGGTCGGAGACAATTTCCTGTCGAGTTTCCGGCTGTCGCTGGCACACGATACACGTGATGCCGCCTACCTGCCCGGACATGGTCACTACGTCGAGTTGGCTGCCGAACAGGCCTTCGGAGAGTTCAACTATCCCCGGCTGGAACTTGAAGCGTCGCAGTACTTCACGACGTTCGAGCGGCCAGACGGTGCCGGGAGACACATCCTGCAACTGCGTGGCCAACTCGGCTGGACCGATACCGCCACACCGGTCTTCGAACGGTACTATGCCGGCGGTTTCCAGACATTCCGCGGCTTCCGGTTCCGTGGTGTGACGCCACGTCAGGGGAATGTCGGCGTCGGTGGTCAGTGGATGTTGCTGACCGGGGCCGAATACTCCTTCCCCATGACGGCCAGCGAAATGGTCCGCGGTGTGGCGTTTACCGACATGGGTACCGTCGAGAACGATGTCGCCCTCAACGATTTCCGTGTCTCGGTGGGCGCCGTACCATTAAAAAAAAAACCCGCAAGGGGGCCCGCCCCGATCACACTAGACTTCCCCTACCCGCTCGCAATCCAGGAATCTGACGACCGGCAGATCTTCAGCTTCTACGTCGGCATGAGCCGCTGACGTGTCACGTTCATCTGACGAGACCGTCAGTGACGGGCTTCGCTGGTGGGGATCTTCGCATTTGTCGGCGGCAGATTTTCCAGGAATCTCTCCACAGGGTGGAAGAACGGTCGGTAGAACGCGACAATCGACCCGATTGGTGCTTGGCCCCGTGCTCACCGCGCCCCGTGCCCGCTGAAGCAAGTTCCCGCTGACTCGGCCGGCCTACGATCGGCGAGTTGCCCTCGTGCTCCGTCCAGCGTTCAATGTCACGTAACGGTCAAAAAGTGGAACGCGAAGTCCACTGGTTTTCGGGCGGACTACTCACGTCCGGCGGCTGATGACAAATTCTGGACAGGGTCCCCTGCTGCGAGTCTGTCTGCCATGATTATTGAAGGGATTGTGACATCCCTGGACGAAACCGGCCTGATGAATACGGCACCGATGGGGCCGATCGTCGATGAAACGTTCACCACGCTGCTGCTGCGGCCTTTTCAGACGTCGCAGACCTTCACGAACCTGAATCGCCATCGGCAGGGTGTGTTTCACATCGTGGACGATGTCTTGCTGCTGGCTCGGGCGGCACTCCGAATGCTCGAGTCGCCCCCCGCATCACGGCCGGCGGTTCAAGTCGAAGGGCGAGTCCTCTCCGACTGCTGTCGCTGGTACGAGTTCCGAATTGAATCGGTCGACGACTCGCGGGAGCGGGCCGAGTTACAGGCACGCGTTGTGCACACTGGAAGTTTGCGGGACTTCATCGGTTTCCACCGGGCGCGGCATGCTGTCCTGGAGGCCGCCATCCTGGCAACACGGATCCCTCTGTTGGGTCGCGAGGCGGTGCAGGTGGAGCTGGATCGGCTGCGCTCTCCGGTCGAAAAGACAGCCAGCCCCCGCGAGATCGAAGCGTTCGCGTTCATCGAGTCTTACGTCAGGGACTTCACATCCCCGGAGGACTCGTGATGGCATCTGCAAAATCTGTCACGGTTCAGACCGGTTGCCGACTGCATTTCGGCATGCTGACCCACAAACCAGAGCAGGGACGCGAGTTCGGCGGCGTCGGCATGATGCTCACAGAGCCGGGCGTCCGACTGACGGCTCGAGCTTTGGATCGATCCGTTGCTGACGCCGATCTCATCCGCTTGGCCGATGCGGTGCCCGATCCGCTGGAAGTCGAACAATTCCTCCGGCGGGGGATCGATTTGTATCGGAAGTGTTCTTCCGGCGAGCAGCAGTCTCCGCGGCTGGAGTTGACAGTCGATCGCCTGATTCCCCGGCATCAGGGACTCGGTTCGGGAACGCAACTCGCTTTGGCGATTGGAGTCGCAGTCTCCACGATGGAATCGCGTGACGAATCGGCCAGCCCGTTGATGATCTCCCGCCAGATGGAACGTGGCCGCCGTTCGGCGATCGGACTGCATGGGTTTTCCCGAGGTGGTTTGATTGTCGAAGCAGGCAAACGGGAGCCCGAGGAAATTTCGCCGGCAATCTTCAGCCACCCGGTTCCGGATGAGTGGCGTGTTGTGTTGGTTCTGCCCACGACCGAACTGGGATTGCACGGTTCCGACGAGCGGGAAGCGTTTCGCCGTCTGCCACCCATGCCGGCCGACTTAACCGGCCGCTTGTGTCAGATCACAATGACGGATCTGCTGCCCGCGGTGATGCAGCGGGAATTCGACGAGTTCAGCGAAGCCGTCTATCAATTTGGACGACTGGTGGGAGAGTACTTCGCCAGTGAGCAGGGGGATGTCTTCGCCGATCCACAGATGGGCCGCCTTGCCGATGAACTCCGACGCGATGGGATTCGTGGGGTCGGTCAATCGTCGTGGGGACCGTCGCTGTTTGCGCTGTTGCCCAATCAGCCGCAGGCGGACCAACTGGCTCAGCGACTCCGACAACAGGGTTACGAAGACTGCCGCATTCTGGTGGCGTCCCCTCTGAACAGCAGAGCCCGTGTTGACGTTTTAACGTGACGGCAAATCGTCTCCACGTTGGCCAGCTTGTGCAGACGGTTCGGTTCGCGGACGATTCGTCGTCGAAATGTTGTCAACCGCCAGAATTGCCAAATGGACAGGTCGCGACGGCCGATAGTGGCAGAGTTCCACACTGACCAGGACGCCATGTGGTGAAAGAGATTGGATATGACATGTACACATGATTATTATCTTTTCCGGCAAACCTAGTCAACGGGGTGGGGCGTTGTTAGAGTAAACCACTGTCAATCGGTGGGGGGTCGGTAAAAATTTGGCTCAAAGACTGCTGGGATTGTGGCTCATGACGGCTGCTGAAAACGTGAGCGAACGCGCGAATCAGCTTGGGACAGAAGCGGTGCCCCTCGGCAAGGCGGCCGCCGGTTCGGTGAGTCGCCGGGATTTTCTCCGCGCGGGCGGGATCGGCGTGGTGGGCCTGACCGTGGCCGAACGTGCTGCATTGCGCGCGGCCGAGGGACCTGCCGCTGGCAAGAACGTCATTCTGCTCGTGATGAATGGCGGACCAAGTCAGATTGATACGTTCGACCCCAAGCCGGAAGCACCTGCAGAAGTACGTGGTCCGCTCAAGGCGATTGCGACGGCCATCCCCGGGGTGCATGTCTCCGAGGCCTTCCCAGGCATTGCCGAACGGATGGATCGTCTGGCCGTCATCCGTTCGCTGTGGCATCCGGCGGCCCCGATTCACGAAACCGGCTACCAGTTGCTTCACACGGGGCGACTTTCATTGCGGGGTGTGCGGCATCCGAGTTTTGGTGCGGTCGTTGCCCGGGAACTGGGACCGCGGAGCCATGTCCCTCCCTATGTGGTTCTCCCCCGTCTGATGGCGGACAGTGGAGTCGTCGCGTATCGGGGACAGCAGGCCGGTTTCCTGGGGACCGAGTTCGACCCGCTCGAGCTGGCCAGCTTGGGACAGCCTGCGGGAAGTCAACCCGCTGGAAACACCGGATCGGCAATCCCTCCCGTTGCGGAGGTTCCCCCCGAGAAGTCATCTCGCCGGGTACGTGGCTCCAAGAAGATCTCCACCGCCCGGCAGAAAACCGCTCCGGTCATTACGGCTGCCGATCAGGAGATTTACGGTCAGACCCGTTGTGGTCGTCTCTGCCGTCAGGCACGCATCCTGGTTGAATCTGGCGTGCGTGTTGTTGTGGTGAACCTGTTCGACACGTTGAACGAGCAATTGACCTGGGACTGTCACGGCAGTTCGCGGGGAACACATGCCGGCACTGTCTACGACTACCGGGACACGCTGGGACCACAGTTTGACCGCGCGTATGCCGCTTTGATTGATGATCTGGCCGATGCGGGTCTGCTGGACGAAATTCTGGTCATTGCCACCGGAGAGTTCGGCCGGACCCCGCGGTTTAACGAATTTGGTGGTCGCGATCACTGGACCAAATGCTGGTCGGCCGTGCTGGCCGGCGGTGGCATCCGCGGTGGACAGGTCATCGGTGGGAGCGATTCTCAGGCTGGCAGCGTCATCGATCGGCCAGTTCATCCCGGCGAGCTTGTGGCTACTGTCTACCACACGCTGGGGATCTCCCCCGACATTCTGCTTCGCGACGAACAGTCGGCGAGTGAATACCCGCTGATCGACTTCGCTCCGGTGGGCGAACTGGTGGCGTAAGACTCCCGGCATGTTGCTGCTGCGTTCCCAGATGCCCGACCGCCCCTCTGGTGGGAAAGGATCAGGGAGAGCGTGAAAGCCGGAAGGTTGTTCGAGACATCGACCCTTGCCTGCAGCATCTCACGGCCAGGAAGAGGAGCTTCGCAAAGACTTGCAGTCGCCCGAGCCTCGTTTTCGGATTCGGCATCACGCGGCGCGGCGGTGCGACTGATCGTGGGCAGACTCGTTCAGGCAGCGTTCGACTTCAACTCGATCAAGCTGGACGAAGTTCGCGATCTCCTCCACGTTGAAACCTGCCTTCGCCAGCCAGCCAATCATTCGGCGTTGCTTGATCGAGACCATCACCGGCTCGTCGGTTGACGACTTCACGCCGGCTGATGACTTCGCAGAATCGCCAGGCATCGGGATCGTCTGACGCTGTTCTTCCAGGAGACCTTCCAGGCGTTCCAGTTCGGCGTCTGTCTCGCGAAGCATTTCATCGAGTGCCGCAGTCTTGTGGGCCATGCGTCCTTCGACTTCGCGCAGAAAGTGGTGCAGTTCAATCTGCAGCGCACTGGCGGTATGCGTCAGCTGCGACGTGGCCTTCCCAAGCTGAGAACCCGAAGTACTTGCCCCTTCCAACGGACCGCCGCTTTTCAGCCGCCGCATCAGGACGGTGTTTCGCCACAGCAGAAATGCCGTCACGAACATCAGCGCCCCCAGGATCAGTGATTGTGGATTGTCGAATGCGGACCAGTTCATTGTCTCGGACTCGAATCGGCTGGAGTAAACGGGACTGACGGAGCAGTTCGGCCGGCAACAATCGGCGGATTCGCCCAGGGTCACCGATCGTGGTCGTGGTCGTGATCGTGATCGTGATCGTGATCGTGG